>CACZNZ010000297.1 GCA_902782625.1 uncultured Lachnospiraceae bacterium
CATCATCCCGCAGTTCAATCGCTTTTAAGATTTCCTGAATAATCTCGAGTTTCTGGTGACTGTGCAGATAGGGCATGATCTCTACAAGATCTTCTCCGGCACGCCAGAACACTTCCTGCTGGCTGTTCAGCCTCAGCATATTCAGCAGATGTACCGCATAGATAAACTGTTCCTTTTCTTCACACCCTTTAAACCGTTCTTTCAGGATGTCCAGATTGGTGATCTTATCAAGCCACAAATGTTGTGATCGTAAGTTTTCCTGGAACAGATCATTATAATCATAATCCTGCCAAAATGTCCTGTCATCTTCTGTCAGTCCGATCACCTGCCGGATCCGGCTGATCAGGTATTGCTCTGCGATTCTCCTGTCTTCCCACGTCCCCACTCCTTCGAGATAGGTTCGGATATCATCCGGACAGTGCCATCCCTGTGACAACCAGCGGTCAAGAATCCAGAAACACATAATGCGCAGTTCTTCATTCTCGCCCTTCATAAACGCTCTCATGAAATCACAGATGTATCCTCGTTCCATGACGGTCCATGATTTCCATGAAATGTCCATGATGCCTTCTAAAAGGTTCAGACAGGTCAGCTCATCCCAGAGAGCCGATTTGAAATAACTGCAGTATACAGACAGCATGCGCCTGCAATTCTCTTCCTTCGTACGCCTGGATACGGTTCTCATCACCAGCCGCAGGTCACTGCCAATCCATCTTTTTTTCCTCTCTGTCTTTTTTCCGGAAAGGAAAAGGATTCTGTGAATCATCTCTTTACAGATCGCTTCCTCCTCGCGGATACACACCGAAAGCAGTTCTCCCACTGCCTGCGCTGCCTGCCGGCGGATGGCTCCGTTGTCATCAAAAAGCATTGAGAAGACCTGATAGAGAATCACTTTATTTTCTTCGATATTCAAAGAGCGACTGTATTCTTTCAACATCGTCAGATGTGCACGGATTTCTCTCCAGTCCGTCTCAGCCTGCAGTTGCTCCATCAGGGCAAGTATGCCTTTTTCCTGATTCAGTTCCCGCAAAAACCTCTGCGACGCGCTAAGCCGGAGTGCCCGGAAATTCCTCGCAATCTCATGGTCGCCCATCAATTCCGGGGCCAGGGAATCATTTCGTCGTTTTTCTATCGTCATACCTTTCCCCCCAATGCGCAGACCAGGCGTTCCTCATACAGATCATGATATAACATGCAGTCTTGATCCTCCGTCACATAAAGACCTATAATATTTTCCCATACTTCGGATTCCGGATCGATCATGGCAAGCCGATTCCCCAATGCCGTAATCTTCTCAGGCACAAAGCAGGCAGTTCTCTCGTCTTCAAAAACAGCCATATACAGAATCTCATTCTCAACCAGATCCTGGAAGATATGACTTCCGTAGGATAATTCCGGATTGTAACCTGCCCTCGATTCTGCGATCTCAAAGATTGCATGGAATTCACTGATATCTGAAAATGTGGTGGGAACGCCCAGTTCCGGAGAAGAGGTTCCCACCCTGCCCGGTACCATCAGCAGCAGATTCTTTTCCTTCCCCTGATAATACCAGTTGATCCTTCCGATGGCTTTGGCGATCTCATATTTTTTCTGATACGGCATATTGTAGTAAGCTATCGGATCCACATATACGATCGCATCGATCTTGCATTCCTGGGACTGCCCCATGGAAGTATGTCTGCAGTCCACAAATACATTTTCAGTGGAAAGATCTTCCGGAATCAAATGCCTGCCACGATCTTCAAAGACCTGCAGAGGCCGGCACTGCAAAAGATTGATCACATAGTCTTTATCCGGATTGATATTGATCGTAAACTCTACATCTACCGGCTGTTCATATTCCGACTGAATCGACTGCATCATTTCCTGCATGGTCCGCATGATCTCCCGATTGCATGCGATTCCCTTGCAGGTGACAAACATCACATCCCGATACATGCCTCTGTCCCGGAATCTTCTTTCCGCATCCATGTCATGTTCCAGCAGGAGTTTCTTCAGATAATCCGGAAGGAAAGGCTCAACTTTCGAAAACGGCACCTGAATCAGTTCCCCTGCCTCCTGATCAATAAGCTGTATATTGCGCTGGGAATAACGATGATGTTCCCCCGGTGATTTAAAGGAAGTGGCTTCCGGCTTATCGAGACTTACCAACCGTGGATAAGATCCTTCGATCCGGTCCACGGCACAGGTGCCAAGTCCCATAACCAGCCGGAGCATCCCTGCCTTTGGATCAAGGGAATCCAGAAAACGATAGGTGCTGTAGGAATAACCTACGCCCGCAGCGCATGGCATATAGTATTTTCCGAATCTTGCACCGGAGACACGCATCACAAGAAGAGCCATTTGCTCATCCTTGTTGTTCAGTCCTCTTCGGAGTCGGTAATCCAGTGCCGATTTGCTCAGGGTGCTGGCATAGACCACCCGTATGGCATCTTCAAATTCTTTAAGTCTTTCCGTGATAGTTCCGTTGCCTGCACAAAAGACAGATTCATATTTTCCGGCGAATGCATTTCCAAATCCGTCTTCTAAAATACTGCTGGAGCGGACGATAACCGGTGCCGGCCCGTAATAGGTAAGCAGCCTGATGAACTCCTCTTCCATTTCCTTTGAAAAGGTTCCGTGCATCAGTTTGTCTGCAAACTCCTCTGCCAGGGTAAAATACTCTTCCGGTTCTCTTTGTCTGACACGCAGATCCCAGAATCCGTTCTCGACGATATAAGTATAGAAGACATCCGAACCGATGAAGAAAGAATTGTGCGGCTCCATATGCGCACTAAGATCCGGTCTTTTGTTCTCCACGATTTTTCTTGCCGTCAGCATCCCGCAGGCTTTCCCACCGATCATCCCCGTTCCTACCATATGCTCTTTCACAAAAAAGTAGTCTGTCGGCTCAAAATGTTCTCGGATCATTTCACGGATCCGGGGATCCCTGCTCATCATGATGTCACAAATCCGGCTTAAATCTTCTGTGATATCCGCGCCACGTTCAAAGTCTTCGCGTACTTTATAAAAAAAGCGGTCCCAACTGTCCGCACTGTGTTCATTCGCGCTGTGCAAGGCAAAACTCATCGCCTTATGGAAACGTGCTTCCGTCACCCCGTCAGTCACAGGCACAAACCCGCTTTGCCCATTAAAAATAAAAGGACCGGTCTCCTCTGTATCCTGTCCTTCCTGTTTCCTGATACGAAGATACAGATTCTTAAAATCCGAAAACAACTCCAGCAGCACCTCCGCATGCTCTTTGATCTTATCGATCGCCCCCATGGAATGACGGCTTCTAATCAGAGGATAGAATGCTTTTGCTTTCATCTGGCGAACGATCGGCGTAATGACCATGAAGAAATTCTCCATCATAAGATCCGTCGCCCAGGCTGTCTGCATCTCCGAAAGGCAGTCAAAAATATAGAAATAATCCTTATCTCCCCGCTCGAGAAGTCTGCACACCTCGATGGTAAACTGCTCAAAACGGTGTGTCAGAGGAATGTCGCAGATTTCTGCAAGACATTCCCCTTCTCCTGTAAAAAATGTTTTCTCAAGCTGTGACTGTTCGGAAAACCTGATGTATATCACCTTTTTTTTAAGCTGTCTGGCTTTCTCCAGATAATAGGAGACCATTTGCTGAAATTCAGAAAACTCTGTCAGTTCCCACAGTATATTTCGTGCAGGATTATCCGCACCAAGCAGCTCGTTGAGTCCCTTCATATTTATCAACCTTCTATGTCATATTTTGTCACTCTTAAGATGACGCTTCCCTGTGCATGGAAAGTAACTCCCTGTGCCGACTGATCCGTAAAGATCGTCGCAGAAAGCACCTTTTCCCCGTCATTGACAAATACCTCTACACTGAATCTGTCCAGGATGATGCGCAGTTTCAGTCTGCCTTTATCATGATTGATCCGTGCCCTTCTCTGATGAATGATCGCCCTTCTTGAGCCGGAAAACTTCCGGTCGATCTTCAGAATTCCTTCATGCGGCCGGAAGCTGACAGCCGTATGGTATTCATCATTCTTTGCAAATCTGACGGCAAACTTCTGGAACAATGGCACCTCAGGATCCGGGAAGAGTTCAATCTCCATGTCAATCAATCTGCCCTGTACCCCTTCAAGCGATATTTCATCATGGAAGATCCTGACATCGTCATGGACCACCATATTTGTTCTTAATGCATCAAATTCACGAATTGGTTTCTGTATCAGTCTGCCGTCTTTTATGGAAAGTTCTCTCGGAAGACTCATCTGTCCGAACCACGGTGTGGAGGCCACATGAAGATTACAGGTATCCCAGTTCTGCATCCAACCGATCATCACCCGGCGCCCGTCCGGCGTCAATATCGTCTGGGGCGCATAAAAATCGATACCATAATCCAACGAATAGTTTGCTTCTTCTATGAACTGCTTTGATTTAGAGTCGTAAGTTCCTGTCATATAGAAGGTTCCGTTACCATTATGATATTCGAGCCCTTTCGGCAGCATATCCTGTGCACTGCCAATCAGAATCTGTTTGCCTTCCAGTTCAAAATAATCCGGGCATTCCCACATACAGCCGATCCGGTAGTGATTCTCCAGCATTACCGAATCAAAATGCCAGGAAAACCCGTCTTCACTGGAGAAAATGACCATCCGGCCACCCTGCCCAATATGCTCATTGGCAACGACCGCCTTATAAGTCCCATCTTCCTCTCTCCATATCTTCGGATCACGAAATGCATACGGACTTCCGCCTTCCGGCAGATCATCCTCCGTCAGAACCGGATTCCCCTGATACTTTACATAATCGGTACCGTCTCCTACAGCGATATTCTGGGTCTGCACCTGTCTGGTGTCCCCTCTTTCGTCCTGTTCATAGATAATCCCGGTATACATCAGAAGCTGACTGCCGTCCGGCATAGTGATCGCTGAGCCGGAAAAACATCCGTCCCGGTCGTAAGGACTGTCCGGCGCAAGTGCTGCCGGCAGATAATTCCAATGGATCATATCTTTGCTTACAGCATGTCCCCAGTGCATAGGCCCCCAATGGGAATCATAGGGATGATACTGGTAAAACATATGGTAGCATCCCTGATAAAAAGAAAACCCGTTAGGGTCGTTCATCCATCCGACCCTGGCACTCAGATGAAATGCCGGCCTGTCATCGGGACGGATGAACTGTTCTTTTTCTTCTTCATATCTTCTGGCGTCTCTAAGTACCTGACTCATTCCTCATCCCTCATGCTGTCTTCGAGGGCATCTACGATCGTCTCCACGACTTTGGTTGCT
Source organism: uncultured Lachnospiraceae bacterium (assembly GCA_902782625.1). Taxonomy (GTDB): domain Bacteria; phylum Bacillota; class Clostridia; order Lachnospirales; family Lachnospiraceae; genus Anaerobutyricum. Next base: position 5,256 of record CACZNZ010000297.1, read on the forward strand.
TTCTCCTGTACTTCCTTCGGTGCATAGGGGAAAGTGTAGGACACATCGGAAGCCTCCAGCAGAGGCAGATCATTGATCGAGTCTCCGATTCCGTAAAGTTTCATATCGCCCAGATGCTCTCTCATATATTCCTTCAGATGTTCTACTCCTTTGCCTTTGGTGCATCCTTTCGGCGCAATATCCACTTCCACCACATTCTGGAACGCATTGATATGGGCACCAAATACCTTGTTGATCTTTTCCGCAAGTGCGCGGGCCTCTTCCAGACTCTCATTATGTACGCCGAGCTGATGGACCATCCCTGGTTTGGCGTCATAGATACTCTTGATCACATGGTATTCTCCCGGATAATCCATCTCGGCAAAGACATGGATTATCCCGTCGATATCGATGGAGATCCTGTGTTCTTCAGGATTCACCATCTTAATGATGGCATCCGCCACATCACGGTCTATCCCTCTTCGGTAGATTTCCCCCATCTCTCCGTCCACGATATTTGCACCGGTACTGGTAATATAGAAATCAGGTTTCACTTTCCCGCCGATAAAGGGAGTCAGTCCCCCGATCTGGCGTCCGGTACACAGGCCGAACAAGTGTCCGGCTTCCTGGTATTCTCTGATCTTCTCTACATTTTCCACGGGAAGCTTTCTGTCTTCTTCCGCCTGATAAAAATACATTGTGCCGTCAAAATCGCTGGCAAATACTTTCTTCTTCATGGTTCCTCCCTAAATGACAAAGGTATCTTTCACCGATGCTTTCATCTGCCAGATCTTCATCTGTGCATTGTCGCTTACCGTATATCCGAATTCTTCCTTCGTCGGGTAACTGTGCGTGGTAAATGTTGCCTCCCCGTCATTGATAAAGAATTCCGTAGAACTGTGATCAATGAATATCCTCATTTTATATAGTGGCTGCTCAAGCGGTACAGAAAGAACCTCCCCTACTTTTTCATTAAAGCGTTTTTCCATCCCGGTCCTGTCGATGGTACAGGTCTTCGTCTCTGCGTCATAATGACAGGTCATGCCGCCCGTTCCGTCTTCTTTGGTATAAAGGTTCAGATCAAAGTCTCCCTCTCCTATATCTACCTGTATCTCACACGCCGGAAGGATTGTTCCTTCAGGAGCAATCTCCTCACCTCGAAGTTCCTCGATGCCTGTAATCGGAGACTGGATAAGATGACCGTCCTTAATCCTCAGTTCTCTTGGCAGGGTCATGCTGCCTTCCCACTCTTCCGGTTCTGTGGGATAATGGTTATCCGGCAGTCCGATCCATGCGATAATGATGGATTTATCCGGATCTTCCACATTCGATGCCAGCTGAGCTGCATAATAATCGAATCCAAAGTCCAGATACCGATAGTCTGTCTCCGGTGTAAATGTCAGCGTATCAAAGTCCATCTGTCCAATCAGATAGACATTGTGGTTTGTGCTTTCTGCTCTGCCTGGAAGTTTGGTATACTGCGGCGAAAACAAAAGAAGATCTTTGCCGCTGATTCTCTCGATACACGGGCATTCCCACATACCGCCGAAATTCTCATAACCAGGAACTTTCAGTTCTCCGGCAAAACTCCATCCTTTTAAGAGTTCCTCTGATTCATAGATCAGTACCGTTCCTCTTTCATCGAGGGTCTGTGCTCCGATGAAAATGTAATATTTGCCCTTCTCCGGTACATAGATCACCTTGGGGTCTCTCTGGTGCTCACTGTAATCCGCTCTTGGTCCAAACAACGGTTCCGGAAGTTTCTCCGGTTTCCCATCAGCACCAAGCTTTGCCGCACAGGTATACGGTGTCCGCACCCAGTTCTCATCCCGATGGTTTCCTGTATAGAAAAAATACAGTTCATCATTTGCACAGATTGCTGATCCGGAATGATTGCCCTTATTGTCATAGATCTTGTCCGGACGGAGCCCGACTCCTGCATTATCCCAGGATATCAGATCAGGAGAAGTAACATGATACCAATACTTCAGGCCATGCACCGCACCCCACGGACACCACTGATAAAACAGATGCCATTTCCCGTCATGATACGTAAATCCGTTTGGATCACTTGACAGGCCTGTCACCGGCTGTACATGATATGTCTGCCGATAATCAGATGTACGGATTCTCTCATAGAGCCCCCGGATATCCTCCGGACTTTCCAGCACCCGATAGCGCTCCTCTAATGTCCACTCTTTCATAATTTTCCCCCTTTGTTAAAGAATAGTATTAAGATTTCAAAACCTTGATATCATCATAGCAGAATAGGTTTACCGATTCAATTGTTTTCTTTGCTATATTACAATGATTTACAAATCAAGCCCATTCTTCTTTGTGATTAATTGACAAAAAAATAGCGCTATGCTATGATTCTTTTAGGCATAATATAGCATAAAAAAGGAGTTCAGTATGAGCGCATATAAAACAGCGATACTTATGGATTCGTGCGGGGATCTCCCCATTGATGTTCGCGAATCTTTCCATATCTACACTCTGCCAGTGCATATCATATATCCTGAAGGAGACTATCTGGACGGGGTAAATATCGATCCTATGATGATTTATGAGCGATTCCCGGAAGAAATCCCGAAGACTTCTACTCCATCACCACAGGAGGCGATAGAGCTATTTGAAAAAATCCGCGATGACGGTTATGAGAATGTCATTGCCATCTGCATCTCCAACCGTCTCAGTTCCACGGTGAACACCATCCGAATGGCATCGGAGGAGGTTCCGGAACTTCGCTGCTTTGTCTTTGACACCCTCAACATTGATATCGGCAGTGGAATATTTGCGTATTGGGTAGGAACAAAAATAAAAGAAGGAATGGCTTTTGAGGAAATCTGTGAAAAACTAGAGGAGAAACGATCAGATTCGCACCTGATGTTTTATATGGATACCTTGAAATACCTGATTGCTGGAGGAAGAATCGGAAGAGTGGCCGGCATGATCGGAGAAAAACTCAAACTGAAACCGATCATTTCCTGTGACAAGGAAGGTGTTTACTACACCGTCGCCAAAATCCGCGGCAGGAAACCAGGGATGAAAAAGCTGCTTGACCTTCTGGCTAAATACGCGGACGGGCACAGATGCTGGATTGTGATCGGAAACGGGAATGCTGCAAAAGAAGCGGAAGAGTTTCGTCAGATGGTGGAAGAAAGGATTCCTCACGGCAAGATTCTGTTCATGCACCAGATTGTAGCCTCGATGGCCAATCACACCGGCCCCGGACTCATCGGTCTTGAAGTATTCGTAGATCCGTAAAAAAAATAAAAGAAGATAAAAAAATGATGGAAGATCACGGCCGGTAATCTTCCATCATTTTCACAGGGATTTATAAGAAGCTTAGTACAGGATTCTCAATATACATTGTTCATCCTTTGCTCTTTAATACGCTATTATCATATCACAGACACAAAAGAGACACAAGTTAAATAAGCATAAACATTCTCTTCTGTATTTTATGTATATTTTATATTATTTATATTTATTTATTTTTTAAGTTTTTGTTCTTCCTTTTTACCTGCATCTTAAATCGCAGGAATTCTTTATTGAATTATAAATGATAATAAGTTATAATAAGGAATGATAAAAAGGAAGGGGTGTTTCCATGCGAGCTGATAAGAAAATTATAGTTGCAACCATCACCTGCGTGATTGTTGCATTAGCCAGCTGGGGTTTTGCTTTAATTAGCACCCTTTTTTTCGACGGTGATTCAACCTCTGCACCTGTTGCAACTGAGGTCGCCAGTGAGGCAACTACTTCAGTGCAGAATGATTCCTTTTATGAACATGGGTTAATCGAGACTGATGATTTTTCTATTCAGATTACCGGATATAAGATCATCAATCCCGGTGAAGAAGGAAACAAATACGAATCCATGCCGGTAATCGGGTTCTGGTATGACGTTACCAACAACAGTGGAAGAGAAATCAGTGCTTCCAGTGCATGGATCTACTGTATCCGGGCAATTCAGGATAACGATCCGTCCAGAGTCAATGAACTGAACATGGCTTCTTCTCCAGATTCTCGTTATATTGATACACAATCAGAAAATATCAAAACAGGAGGGACTGTAAGCAATGCCGTTGCCTATACGTTGACCGACACCACTACTCCGGTGACCTTGAAAGCAACCGATGGTATTGTCGGCGATGAGATAGGTGAAAGGACGTTTGAACTAAGAGGCGTCCGGCAACAGCCTGCAGCAACACAAGCTACACCGGCGCAAACTACCGGGGCTCCACAGCCCGAACAGTTTACCCAGGCTACACAAGCTACCCAGGCTACGCAGTCCACACAAACCACACAAACACAGTAGCCAGATAAAAGACCGATGTTTCATCGGTCTTTTCAATATATTCGGAGTATTATAATGATTTTTAAAATTGCCATTCTTGATGATCTGAAAGAAGACCGGATGCGTCTGGTACAAGATATCAAATCATACTTTGCTGATGATCCTGAAGTGAATCTGTCCATGAATAGTTATGCAACCAGCAAGACATTTCTGGAAAAATATGAACCGGACTCTTATCAGCTTGTTTTTCTTGATATCTGTATGGAAGAGCCAAACGGAATCGAAGTCGCCAGAAAGCTTCGGGAAATCGACACCAAAGTGTTGATCGTTTTTCTTACCACATCGAAGGAATATGCTTTCGATGCATTTCCGGTGCATCCTTTCGATTACCTTATAAAACCCTACGTTACTGAGACGTTACATCATCTCCTTGGAGAAGTGCTGCGTGTGCTATCTTCCACTGACGAAAGAGAGATTACGCTTCGCGTCTCCCGAGGCACTTACAGTGTACCGGTACGTAATATCATCTCCGTTATCTCACAAGGGCATTCTGTGGAAGTGAGAACGACCAGCAAGCATTTGATCCGCTGTCTGATGACATTTGCCACAGTAGAAGAAATGTTGAAAAAAGAGGCCCGTTTTTTACGGTGCAATCGTGGAATTCTCATTAATATGGATCATGTCCTTTCCCTGGGAAAAGACGCTTTTAAGATGATAGATGGCTCCAGCTTCAGCATGCGTGTGAGAAAACGTTCCGAGCTAGTTTCCCTGTTTTCACAATATCAGCTTTCCCGAATGAAAAGGAGGGTGGAATCATGACCCAGCTTATCTTGCGTTATTGTTTGGAACTGGCTATTGTAATTCCGGCAGCGGTGTTTGCTCTCCTACCGGTTTCAAAGTATCTGAAATCTCTTTCTACCGGTTTTTTTATCTTTGTCGGCGGAGTGCTTTTCCTCTTGATCATTCCCGGCGGGTATTTTTGTGCCATGTATGGGCTTGACAGCAATTATCTCATCATTCCGTGTATGATACCTTTCTTTCTGTTTTACCATCTTTCCCTGGATCTTTCCGTCAGCAAAAAGCTGTTCTGCTTTTTTAATGC
>CACZNZ010000298.1 GCA_902782625.1 uncultured Lachnospiraceae bacterium
GAAGAGAATCATCCCTCACGGCATAAGCCCTGTAACTTAAGCCCAGTTCCAGCAGAAAATTTTTCAAAAAAAATGCATCGTGATATGGTATGGGACTCAGTTTCATATAATGCCGGTTCGGAATGTCGTAGAGAGCTGCCCCATCCATGACAATAACCGGGACTTTGACATCAAGCATACCCATCTGCGATATCATAAAAGCAGGCGCCCATTTACTGATCAGGCATATCTTTGCCCCTTCCTCAAACAACCGGTTCAGTATAACCAGCACATTGGTAGATACTCTCGAAAAACGGTCGGGCACCAGATCCTGCAGTCTGATAAAAAAGACATATTCCCCATGCTTCTTTCTGGGAAGTGTAATGGAATTGACAACTCCGGCGACCACAATACCGATCAACGTATCGATGATTCTGTCGAGTGTTGTCTGAAACGGCGCCTCCAGATCCGGATAAGTGGCAACAATACAGATAAAGACGATTGCAGACAAAGAGGCGGCATCCGTCTTCTGTATGACAACCGTGCTGTAAAGCGTTATCATAATACCGACACTCATCAGAACATATACGAGGAGTATATGAGGATGAATGTCGTGTCTGGAAAGTATAATCATCAGCCATAAAAACAAGACCGCCCACCCGGCACCTACCAGAGTACCGATCACTCTGTTGACGGAAGTTTCTATACTGTCTGAGCGATAAGGCTGAATACAGATGATCGCCGCCACGGTAGACTGCATGACCAGACCATCATAACCTCTCAGCCAGTAGATCCCCAGGCAGATAAAGACAGCAACTGCTGTTTTGATAATCCTCTGGCCCAGATGAGGCATTTTCATATATCGTTGTATCTGATTCTTCTTTACATCTACTTTCATCGATTACTCCATTTGCAGAGGATACCGTTTTAAGATATATCAGTATATTCTTTATTTGTGCAGATATTTCATACAAAGCATGGTAAGATCGTCAAATTGTTCTTCATTGCCGACAAAGTCAGCCACAGCACGCCAGATATTTTCAATAGTCGTCACTGTAGATGCATCAGGGGCAATATTTAATGCCTCAAGCAACCTCTTTGTACCAAACATATTCCAATTCTCATCGGTTGCCTCCGGCAGGCCATCCGTATAGAGGAACAGCTTTGATCCGTAATCCATCTTGAATTCATAATTCGTATATTTCATATCTGGCATTCCGCCCAGCACAAGTCCATGACTGTCTCTGATCAAAGCAAATTTTCCGCCTGTTTTTTTGAACACCGGATACTCATGACCGGCATTGGCCGCAATCACTTTACCTGTAGAAATTTCCAGAATGCCGACCCACGCAGTGACAAACATATCCATCTTATTATCGCAGATAGCGTTGTTAGCATTTTCCAGAATATCTGCCGGAGAATGGCCCATCATGGCCTGATTCGCCAAAATGGCTTTGGATTCCATCATGAAAAGGGCAGCCGGAACTCCTTTGTCCGAGACATCGGCGATCACCATGTAAAGATGGTCTTCATCAATGAGGAAATAATCATAGAAATCTCCACCGACTTCCCTGGCCGCATCCATACTCCCGTAAATATCAAACTCCGGACGATCCGGAAATGCTGGATATTCGCCGGGAAGCATACTGTCCTGAATCATAGAAGCCAGTTTCAGTTCAGTCTCAATGCGCTGATTCTTTGCAGTCACCAATGTCAGATCTTCCACATAATCATGGATCTGAGATTCCATCCGGTCAATGGAATGGGCAAGATGTCCGATCTCATCCCGATTGCTGATGACATCTCCTAGTTTTTCACTGTTTTTCACATTCTCATTGGCAAATCGGATCGCTTCATCCGTGATATCTTTGACAGGCTTTAACAGTGTGGAATCCAGATAGATCCATTGAACGGCAATAACCAGGAATGCTACGAAAACCAACAGGAAGAAGACTCTGTTTAGGAATTCATGCCTGGCTTCGACCACTGCATCAAGCTGTCGCTGGACACACAGGATGGCTTTTGTAGTTCCTTTCGAGTCTCTGACCGCAACCATGGCTGTGATATGCGGATCTGTCTCAATATATCCCTCATTGCGCACAACCAGTGCCTGATCGATCTCCTTTTCATACAGTGCTTTATAATTTTCCTTGTATTCATCATTCGTGGTCTCTCGCACATACCCAAACGGAAACCTGTTATAGTTGGACTCACTGTTCATCGCAGAAAACAGAAATTTGATATGATTATAATCTGAGGTATCAGGCTGAATCATGTAGATGAAAGTCACTTCCTGAGAATTACAGAGCTTATCCATGTTCATCAGCGTACGATTGTATTCAACTGTCTTTCCATCGCTTTCCTCCAGGGCATCAATACGATCAACATTAATCATCTCCAAAGCGGAATTCGCTGTTTTGAACGCTCCATCCGCGTATTGGTCCATCAGTGTCCTTGTGATTCCCTGGTAGCCAATCGTACAGACAATGACAGAATATACGATTAACTGAAGAATTACGACAATCAGAATTCTCAAAACGAGATTTTCTTTGATTCGTTTCATTGTATTCTTCCTCTATCTGTAAATGTTATCCACATTTCTTACTGACACTTCCAGCGTTATCAGTCCTTGTGAACATCATGTCCCTTATATTCGAGACAGAGCATGGTAAGATCATCGAATTGCTCTGCTCCTTCTACAAACTGATTCACCGCATTTTTTATGTTTAACAGAACCTTCTGCGGTGAGGCATCCGGTTCTTCATTCAATGCAGCCATCACTCTTTCCGTTCCGAACAGTTCGTTGTTTTTGTTCGTCGCTTCAGGAAGCCCATCTGTATATACAAAGATCGTAGTGCCCGGCGTCAGAGTCATCTCATATTCAGTGTATCGAAGCCCTTCCATTCCTCCGATTACAAAACCGTGTTTGTCCTTATAAAGCTCAAATTCCTGATCAGGATATCTCAGGGCAGGATATTCATGCCCTGCATTGGCTGCGGAGAGTCTTCCCGTCTTCAGATCAAGAATACCAAGCCATACCGTAACAAACATCTGTGCCTCATTGTTGGTACAGAGAGCTTCGTTGGTCCTGGTAAGAACTTCCTCAGGTGAATTCACCAGCATCGCACTGTTTTGCAGAATGATCTTCGAGGCCATCATAAACAATGCCGCCGGCACACCCTTCCCTGATACATCTGCGATCACCATACAAAGATGATCCTCATCGATCAGGAAATAATCATAGGAATCGCCGCCAACTTCGCTGGCAGAATCCATGCTGGCATAAATGTCAAACTCAGGTCTTTCCGGAAAAGCCGGGAAAATATGCGGAAGCATCGCTGCCTGGATATCGGTAGCAAGTGAAAGCTCTGTGCTGATACGTTGTTTCTCTGCAGTTACCCTCTTGATCTGCTCAAGATACTCTACCGTTTTATGGGAAAGTGAAGCAAAAGATTGTGCCAGTTCTTCGATTTCATCACCGGTACGATAGGTATCCTCCATGACAAATTCAAGATTTCGACCGCCAAGTTCCGATATTCTCCTGGTAATGATATTTAAAGGAGTGACAATCCGTCCGGCCAATATCAAAGCTCCGGCAAGAACTACAGCCATCACGATCAGCAGGAGTACGATTGTTGTCATCCTGGAATAACCGGTTTTTTTCTGATAGACCGCTGCTATGTCTGTCTGAATCTTTTTTTGACCATCCTGCAGCATGGCAGCCGGTTTATCTGCTGCCTCTTTTGTACACAGAGAGATCAGCGCCCACCCCACGGTTTCGACCGGTGCGCCAATCATATAACAAGGTCCTTCATCCAGGGTAATCAGCCGCAGATCTGTTGTCTTTTTCATGGCATCCTGAATCATGGAAGCCAGATCTTTATTTCCTGACGTTCTTAAGTCTTTCGCTTCCGAAGAAGGTATTACTTTGAATTCTCCTTCTGCTTTCGGGGAAAAGACCACATGCCCGTATTGATTGATGACACAGACAAAGCTTCCATTCTCTTCTGAAGCCTGGACCGCTTCCTTCATGGATGTAAGAAACAGGTCTGATCCGACAACCGCTGCCAGCTTTCCGTCAACATATATCGGCATAGCACATACAATCCCGATATCTCCGGTAAAGGCATCCGTCTCCACATCGGTAAAAATGAGCCCTTTCTCTTTTACAGCCTGTTTATACCATGGACGTGTCCGAGGATCGTAACTGATCATAGTGCCCTTTTCATCAAACTTTGAAGCAGTTCGGTCATCTGTCACAATAAAAACCCCATCCGGAAGGGCAACAAAACAAGAATTCGTCTCTGCCGAAGTACCGAACAGCGCTTCCATCAGATCTGCCATGTTTCCCGCAAGACCTATCCGGTCTGCCAGGTCAGGCGCTGTCATATCTATTCCATCAGCTGAAATCAGCTGAGCAGTCACCTTCCCGTTTTTTGCAGGATCAGGTGCTGCAGGTGTTACCCTCGGATAAGCAGATGGATTGGCGAACAGTTTCCCTGCATAATTCCCCATGACCTCTACACGGTTTTTCAAGCTCCGGAAAAGGTCATCTGCCACATAAGCAGAAAGCTGTGTCCGTTCGCTCATTGACTGATCAATGACAGAATTCATTACCGTATCTGTGGTTTTCTGGATAGATTCACTCTGTTTTCTGTTCGATTCTACTGACAGTTTGACAAGCATATTGTTGTGATACACAGCAACTGCCATATACGCAGCCGTCAGCAAAATAACTGTAAACAAAATCAGATTGAAGACCTTTGTCTGTATTCCGCCAATCACCAGATTCTTCACACGTTTCATGTCAATTCTCCTCACTTCCCGGAAGATTACAGTCCTTTACTTTTTTGATATTCTTCCAGGGCTTGTTCCATCATTTCCGTAATACGTTCTCCCTCACGGACAGTAATCAACTTAACATTATGCTGACAAAGATAAATATAGAATGCCATGATAAAGTTAAAATCCGATGCTATTGCGCCCATATAAGTCACAACGACAAGATCAATTTTTCCATCTCTGATATCCTCTAGCATTTCTTCCAGTTTAGGTCGCAAATAGACACCCTTCATGCAATTGCTCTCAATCATTGTATGTTTCGTATCAATATATGTGATAAAATTCTGACCATCTCCATAAAGATCTTCCACCTTATCTTTACACATGGTAACGGCTGACATAATAAGATGTTCTCCGGACTCATTGATATCATGGCTGTTTGTGTCATGTCTGTGATATTGATAAATTGCTGTTCTCATGAAATCCTCCTTATCTTGCTAGCTTTTTTTAAATTATACGATATCATGTTTAATTCCGCAACCGTCATCTCTCTATACATTTTAATTGTATAATTCGGCATCTGATATTGTAATTAATTGCACTCAGGAGTATAATAATAATACCTGGAGAATGATGTTTTTGTATTAGGGAGGTAAATGAATTATGGCAAGAATCATCATTGCACCTAACAGATATGTCCAAGGCCCCGGCGTCCTGGCTGATATTGCAGATTATGCTGTGAAATATGGCAAAAAGCCGTTCATTCTTATCAGCGAAGGCGGAAAAAAACGTTTTGGGGAAGGAATTGAAAAAAGCTTTGAAGGAACCGGAATTGAGCTTACTTTCGAAGTCTTTAGAGGAGAGTGTTCCAAAAATGAGATCAATCGTCTCAATGAACTTGTAAAGGAAGGCGGATGTGATCTGGTTATCGGTGTCGGCGGAGGAAAAATCTTCGATACGGCAAAAGCTGTTGCCTACTATTGCGCAACTCCGGTAATCGTTGTTCCTACCATCGCAGCAACCGATGCTCCATGTTCGGCTCTTTCCGTAGTTTATACCGATGACGGTGTATTCGAAGAATACCTGTGGCTCCCGGCAAACCCGAATCTGGTTCTGGTAGATTCACAGGTAGTTGCCAATGCACCGGCAAGACTTCTGGTATCCGGTATGGGTGATGCTCTTGCAACTTACTTTGAAGCCAAAGCATGTCAGGTAAGTAATGCAACAAGCTGTGCAGGCGGAACCATCACCACGGCTGCCATCACGCTTGCAAAAGTATGTTATGATACACTGATTGCAGAAGGTGTCAAAGCAAAACTCGCAGTAGAAAACAATGCTGTAACAGAAGCAGTAGAGAAAATCATCGAAGCTAATACACTTCTTTCCGGTATGGGATTTGAGTCAGGCGGACTGGCTGGCGCTCACGCGATCCATAACGGACTGACCGCTATCAAAGAATGCCATCACCTGTATCATGGAGAGAAAGTTGCTTTCGGAACTCTTACTCAGCTTGTTCTGGAGAATGCAGATGAAGATCTTCTTGATGAAGTTGTCGGCTTCTGCATGGACGTAGGACTTCCTACCACATTTGCTGATCTCGGTATTGAGAATGTAGATAAAGACGCTCTGATGGAAGCAGCTGAACTGGCTGCTGCACCGACAGACACCTGCGGCAACGAGCCTGTAGAGATTACACCGCAGAAAGTATTTGATGCCATGATCGCAGCAGATGCAATCGGAAGATATTACAAAGGGGAATAGTATTCGAACTTTAACAGACTAACAATAACCGCCAGGGTTTATACAATGTATTAATCCTGGCGGTCTTGTTTTGCATCGGAGGTCAGATATAGTGCGTTCATTTTATTCCACGCTTGCTGCTAGGCCGAATTCCTGCGCTTTGGAATGATCAAAATCGAAAATGGGTTTTCATTATCTTATCCGCCTGTTATCGGCGACAAGAAAATGAAAACCCATTCTTATTTTTCTTGAATAAAAAGCGCTCTTATTATTCTCTGTTATTTTCTCCCCAGATACACAACTGATCCAGAACATCCATTAGGGATCTGCCTCGTTCGCTGAGGCTGTATTCAACCTTCGGAGGAATCTGGGGGTATTCTTTCCTTATGATCAGCCGGTCTGCTTCCAACTCTTTCAGATTCGTACTGAGAGTCTTATCAGAGATGTTTCTCAGATATCTCTTCAACTCATTGAACCTTACCACTTCGAATTCCATCAGGCAGTACAGTATCACCATCTTATGTTTTCCTGAGATCAGTGACAGGGTGTAGCTAAATCCTGTTTCTTCAAAATTTGCATTCTCTATATACCGTTTAATCATACGCTTTCCTTTGGGATAGTACCTTTCTTTTAAATCAGTACTTGAATTTATTTCTTTATCGACTACAATTATAGTCAGGATATATACTCCTGTCAATCCAATTATCCAATTAGAAACGAGGTACTACATATGAGAACAAAACTTAATATCACAGAAGGTATCTTTCCTATGCCGGTTCTGATGGTCGCAACCTACAATGAAGACGGCAGTGTTAATGTCATGAACGCAGCCTGGGGAACGATGCAGCAAAGAGGAAATGTTGCTCTTAACCTTACCGAATCCCATAAA
>CACZNZ010000299.1 GCA_902782625.1 uncultured Lachnospiraceae bacterium
AACGACCGGAAAGAGAGTCGTTGCTTTCTATACACAGGAAGACATCGATATATGGGACGAGTGCTGTGCCCGCGCTATTGTCGCTGCAGGCGGAACCAAGGATGATGTGGTCCATGTCTGCTATGGATACGGACTGTTTACCGGTGGCCCCGGTTTGAACGGAGGCTCCCATATGGTGGGCAGCCTGACACTTCCGATGTCTTCGGGCAATACACAAAGACAGCTCCAGTTTATGACAGATCTTGGTTCTACCATCATTTGCTGTACACCGTCTTATGCCGCCAACCTGGCAGAGTCCATCAATGAGCGTGGGCTTCGGGACAAGATTAAGCTGAAAGCCGGTATCTTCGGTGCAGAGCCATGGACAGAAGAGATGCGTCATGACATCGAAAGAAACCTTGGAATCAAAGCGTATGATATCTATGGCCTGACAGAGATATCCGGTCCGGGTGTCTCCTTCGAATGTGAGGAGCAGGCGGGCATGCATATCCAGGAAGATCATTTTATCGCTGAGATCATCAATCCGGATACCGGGGAGGTTCTTCCGGACGGAGAAGTCGGGGAACTCGTGTTCACAAGTATCACGAAAAAAGCATTTCCACTTATCCGGTATCGCACCAGAGACCTTTGTTATCTTACCAGGGAGAAATGTTCCTGTGGCCGCACGCACGTGCGCATGCATAAACCGATGGGAAGAAGCGATGATATGATGGTTGTCAAAGGCGTCAATGTATGGCCGTCCCAGATTGAGCAGGTACTCTTTGAGCAGGGCTATCAGGCGAACTATCAGATCGTGGTTGACCGTGTCGGCAACAATGATACCATTGAAGTTCAGGTGGAGATGACACCGGAGATGAAACTCGCCGACGATGTGAAAGTCGCAGACAGAGAGAAGAAGGTTGTCAAAGGACTGAAATCCATGCTTGGCATCATGTGTGATGTCAGTGTCCTTGAACCTAAGACGATTGTAAGAAGTGAAGGAAAAGCAAAACGAGTTGTAGATAAGAGAGATCTCTACAAATAAAAGAAAAGGCTGTGACCCGGATCCGTATGATACGGACGGGCCGCAGCCTGTTTTTTATCCAGAATCTATCGATAGGATTTTGCTAACTTTTCGAATACATCAAGAGATCTTTCAATGCGTTCTGTCGGAACACAGAAAGAAATTCTGGTATGGCCAGGACAGCCAAAACCGGTACCCGGTACGATCAGGAGATTGTAATCAAGTTTGGCTCTTTCGCAAAAGGCAATGTCGTCGTCGATGATGGTGCGCGGGAAAATGTAGAAGGTTCCACCCGGTTCCACGACGGAATACCCCATTTCCCGCAGACCTTTGGTAAGGATGTTGCGGTTTGTCTCATAGACAGAGATATCAGAGGTATCATCCGCACAAAGAGCACATACCCGCTGGAACAGTGCCGGGGCACAGACATAGCCAAGGGAACGGCCGGCGCCTGCGATTGCCGCAAAGACAAGTTCATGGTCTTCCACCTCGTCCGGTACGGTTACATAACCAAGACGCTCTCCGGGAAGGGAGAGGGATTTGGACCAGGAATAACATACCAGCGTATTGTCATAATACTTAGGAAGGTAAGGCACTTCTACACCTTCAAAAGCAATCTCACGATAAGGTTCGTCTGCGATCAGATAGATTACAGAACCATAAGCTTCAGATTTTTCTTTCAGGATACGGGAAAGCTTCTTCACGGTCTCTTCCGAATAAACTGCACCGGAAGGATTGTTCGGCGAATTGACGATCACACCCTTGGTATGCTCATTGATTGCCGATTCAAATGCCTCAAAATCAATCTGGAATGCGTCCGTATCTGCCGGGATGAGTCTCATCTTTGCGCCGGCTCCTTCAATAAATACTTTGTATTCAGGGAAATATGGGGCAAAGACAATGAATTCATCACCCGGATTTGCCAGACCGTTTAAGCAGCAGCAGAGTGCAGCAGCTGCCCCGCAGGTGATATAGAAATTGTCGGCAGAAAGATTGACCGAAAACCTTCTGTTCAGGGAATCTGCGATCATCTGCCGTGCGGCGGCATCACCCTGTGCACTGGTGTAACCGTGCAGAAGGATCGGATCCGTTTCCTGAATGATCCGGATTGCCGTCTCATTCACACAGTCAGGTGCAGGGACACTGGGATTGCCGATGGAAAAATCAAAAACATTCTCAGCACCAACCTTCTCAGCCTGAATCTTACCGTATTCAAACAATTCACGAATCACAGAGCGCTGTGTTCCGAGATCAACCATTCTTTGGTTTAATTTCAGCATATTATTCTATCCTCATTTCATTTTTATTCGTCGCTACTAGTTCCGGACTATTCCTATAATAATCGTAAATCTGACATTTGGCAAGGTGTTTCAGGCCAGGAATGTCATGCTTATAATACTGAGCATGGCAGATACAGTTCCTAAAAGCGCGCCCGCTGTCACATCTTTTATAAAATGCACACCACCCAGAACCCGCAGAACAGCTAATATAACGGATCCCGCCAGGAGAAGCAGACCGATGGGCCTGTTATAGAAAAACCACAGACAGGCGATCAGAAAGATGGAAAAGACATGACGAGAAGGGAAGGACTTTCCTCTGGTATCTTTGATCAGTACCGGGGTGATGGACAAAACTTCATAGGGACGGGGTCGATTGACGATATCGCGGTAAAGTGACAGGAAAAGAAAAGATAGTCCCGGAATGATGATCGCTGCCGCAATAGTCCTGTAAGAAAAAGATTTCCGGTAAAGATAATACAGTAAGAGAGGATAAGCGGCAAATCCAAACAGTGTCAATGCTTTGTCCGCCACACGGATCACTTTGGGAAACAGCGGATGAGCCATACAATATTCCGTGATCTTTGCATACTGTTTTTCTGTCATATCCATTCTCCTTTCTGTTTAGATTCGAGACTCGTCCGTGAGGTTTATTTTATCGTATTTTAGTAGAAATGTCTACTTGCCAGAGAATTTGACTTTTCTACTATATTGTGTTAAAGTGAAATAGATTTTGCTTTAACAAGGCAAAGAGAAAAAGTAATAAAGTAAAAGAAAGGAATTATTCATCATGCCTGTAACAGACTTACTTGAGAGAAATCATAAATTATACGGCGATGAGGTTGCATTAGTAGAACTCAATCCGACCATGAAGGATACAAGGAAGACGACCTGGAAAGAGTTTGATCTGGTTCAGCAGACTTCCTCCAAGCCATACCGCAGGGAGATTACCTGGAGTGTCTTTGACGAAAAGGCGAACCGTGTTGCCAATATGCTGCTGTCCCGAGGTATCAAAAGAGGAGACAGGGTAGCGATTCTGATGTTTAACTGTCTTGAGTGGCTGCCGATCTATTTCGGAATCCTCAAGACAGGTGCTATCGCTGTTCCGTTTAATTTCCGTTTTGACTCCCGTGAGATCAAGTATTGTGCTGATCTGGCCGAAGTGCATATCATCTTTTTCGGTCCGCAGTTTATCGGCAGAATCGAGTCTATCGAAGAAAAGCTTTCCCGCGGCCGGCTTTTGATCTATGTCGGAGATGGCTGTCCTACTTTCGCGGAAAGCTATCAGGAACTTGTGGCAGACTGCTCGAGTCAGCCTCCGATGGTGAGACTGGAAGAAGATGATGATGCAGCGATCTATTTCTCTTCCGGAACTACAGGATTCCCGAAAGCGATTCTCCACAACCACGAGAGCCTGCTGCAGGCGGCTCAGATGGAGCAAAAGCACCATCTGACCAACAGGGACGATGTCTTTTTATGCATTCCGCCACTCTACCATACCGGCGCTAAATTCCACTGGATGGGCAGCCTTTGTGCAGGTAGCAAAGCGGTACTTCTTACCGGAACGACACCGGAGATCATCCTGGATGCTGTATCCAAGGAACACTGTACGATCGTCTGGCTCCTGGTGCCATGGGCACAGGATATCCTGGACAGCCTGGACAGGGGAGACCTTTCCCTGAAAGATTATGATCTGGATCAGTGGAGACTTATGCATATCGGGGCTCAGCCGGTTCCACCTTCACTGATCAAACACTGGAAAGAGTATTTCCCGCATCATGATTACGATACAAACTACGGATTATCCGAATCTACCGGACCGGGCTGCGTCCATCTGGGATTGGAGAATACAGATAAAGTCGGTGCGATTGGCGTTCCCGGATATCGGTGGTCATGCAAGATCGTCGATGAGAACGAGAAAGAAGTCAAACAGGGGGAAGTTGGAGAACTCTGCGTGCAGGGCCCCGGTATGATGACCTGTTATTACAACGATCCGGAAGCTACTGCAGAGACGTTAAAAGACGGCTGGCTGTTTACCGGAGATATGGCGATGCAGGATGAAGACGGATTTATCTTCCTGGTAGACCGTAAAAAGGACGTCATCGTCAGTGGAGGAGAAAATATTTACCCTGTAGAGATCGAGAATTTCCTGAGTGCATACGGGAAAGTGAAGGATGTGGCTGTTATCGGTATGCCGGATAAACGTCTGGGCGAGATCACCGGTGCCATCATTGCGATCAAGGAGGGTATGACCTGTTCTGAGGAGGAGATTGATGATTACTGTCATGAGCTTCCTCGATATAAGAGACCGAAAAAAATAATCTTTGCCGAAGTACCAAGAAATGCGACCGGAAAGATTGAGAAACCTGCTCTTCGCAAAAAGTACGGTGCAGAATACCTGGTAGCTCAGCAAAACAGGAGCTAAAGAATAATAATGAGGTACGGCAAAAGTGCATTTGATAAAATAATCAGTGAAAATCTGAAAAAGACAGAAGGACATCGGGAAGTGGTAAAAGCCGGACTGACTGAAAGGATTGGCGTAAAGAAGGTTTCCCCTTCTATGCTGTACGTGAATCCGGATGATGAGTTTTCATTTCCTGATATCGGTCCGAGTGATTCGATCATAGAGAACTACTGTCAGATCGCAAGGAGAAACTATGCACTGGGTATGCCGGTCTTCAGTGACCCGATCGTCGTAAACAAACTGCGGCAGGGGGGATACATGATTCTGAACGGGCATCACAGGTGGGCCGGCGCCACGAAAGCCCGCATTCCGAAAGTCAGGATTTCCATTGTTAATCCCGATTAACTATCGCTAAGACAGTATGGGTCGATGAGATGAAAAAAACCATGGACAAAAACAAGAAAATAAGCATAAAAAAAAGAGTGAAGCATTACAGGGCTGTCCTGGGGAGAAAGATCTATCTTCACAGAAGCAGCTCTAGAACAGCTTTCCTGATTTCCATGGGGAGAGAGACGGTCAGGGAAGTTGATTTTAACAGCAGGCAGGCAGTGATTCTGCAGCACCGGCTCCTGATGAAGCTTCTTCAGAAAAATAAAGACACAGAATTCGGAAAGAAATACGGCTTTGCCGATATCCATTCCGTAGAGGAATACAAAGACCAGGTACCATTTACCACCTATGAAGATTATTTGCCTTATATAGAGCGGATGATGGAAGGGGAAAAAAACCTCCTATGTGTCCGCAAACCAATGCATTATGCAATCACTTCAGGCAGTGTGGGAAAAGAGAAATATATCCCGGTTTCGAAAGAGGAACTGAAGAAATATATGCATTATTCTGTCCTGATGTCTTTTGGTGTGGCTGATGAGTATTACCGCAATACCACCGGAAAAAGTGTTCCTGCCGGACCGGGACTCAATGCTGTCGAGGTGCAGGTGATTAATAATGAATCCGGTGTCAATCTAGGGGTAATATCCGGCAAGGTGATATCGGCCGTAAAAGATTACATCCCTTATCTGCTATCTTCTCCGTGGGAGGTCATCTGTCGGGAGGAAGAGATGGATATGAAGTACCTTAAGACCAGACTTGCTCTTGCTTACCGGGATCTTGCTTTCATGGATTCGGTATTTATGACAGGTCTTGTTGATCTGATGGATTATATCAGGGACAATTATGAGATGCTTTGTAAAGATATCTATCATGGCCGTATCAATAAAAATGTGAAAGTACCCAAACATATCAGAGAATCCCTGGAACGGAAGATTCTGCCTGACCGGGCACGTGCCAGAGATCTGATGCGGGAATTCCGCCAGGGGTTTGATACACCGATCATACCGAGAATCTGGCCGAGGATGAGCTGGATCAGCGGTATCGGAACCGGTGCATTTTCTTCCTATGCAAGACTGATGAGGAAATATACCGGAAAGAGTATTCCTTTCCACAATATGTGCTATGCAGCTTCGGAATCCTTCATGGCTGTCGCCCGCCATATGGGAGACGAGTCCTATGTACTTTTGCCTGATGGCGGTTTTTATGAGTTTATACCGGTCAGAGATGAAGAAGGAAGCCGGACATTTACCATAGAAGAACTGGAAATAGGAGAGGAATATGAGATCATCGTAACCAACCTTTCCGGTTTCTATCGGTACAGACTTTATGATGTGGTACGGGTGACGGGCTATTACAATGAGACTCCGCTTCTGCAGTTTATATATCGGAAAGATCAGCTTTTGTCCATCAATGGAGAAAAAACCAGTGGTGCTGCTATCCGCTGGGCAGTGGAGCGATTCTCCAGAGAAGCAAAGATTTTTATAACGGATTACAGCGTCTATCCCGATACGGACAGTTCCCCGGGATTCTATGTGATTTTGATGGAACCGGAAAAAACAGTGCCAAAAGACTATATCCCCTACTGCAGGGATTTGATGGAAGCCTGCCTGATGCAGGCCAATCCCACTTATGGCGATATGGTCCGTAAAGGACATCTACGTCCTTTGGAGATTGTTTTTTTACAGCAGCAGACATATCAGCTTTACAGAGAAGTGATGATCATGAGAGGAGCTTCCTTCAATCAGCTTAAACCGGTAGATTTGATTGACACTCCGTTTCAGAAGAAATTTTTCTTTGGATTAAAAGAAGATTATTCAGAATTTGATTCTGATCATAACGAATAATTGCATTAAAACAAGCCTCTTTCCAATCATCTCCAAGAAGCAGGAGCCGATGGGCAGAGGCTTTTTTACCGGAACTAACTGAAGGTGCCCTCTTTTCATATGACAAACATTATGTTATAATCTACATTTGTTAAAGTATATGAAGGAGGAGCATTTATGAATTTAAGAAAACGGTATCTTGCAGGAAAGGGGATTTTGCGGAGCATTCTTTTTGCGATGGTTCTTGCCGGTGCATGCCTGAGTCTGCATGCGGAAGCTGAGGCAAAGACAATCTATACTAAGAGAAGTACCCTTCCCGCTGATACGCCGGAAGACGTGGTCCGGGTGACGATCAATACGAAAAAAGGGAAAAGAAACTTTCGTATTTTCGGACAGAAGAAGGCTACGGTAAAAAAAGACACTTATATTTCCGTGCATGGCTGCGCGGTTAGTTCTCTGACAACCGTGCTGAGCGGATTCAGTAAAACCTACCGTAACTATACCCCTTACAAGACGTGCACACGACTTGAAAAAAAGGTGCTGAAAGGGGCCTGGAAAAACAACTACCGCAAGTCGCTGCTGAACAAAATGCCAATCTCGCTATACGGGATCACCAGAGTGTTAAAATATGCAGGAATCAATTCTACATATGTCAGGGCAAGCAGGAATAAGACAGCGGCTGCAAGGATCAAAAGTCATTTAAGAAGGGGTAAGCCCGTCATCATAGAATTAAATAACCACAAGCAGATCAACGGACATGTTTCAAGGGCATATACCAGCCGCTGGGCTCTCAGCAAACATACAGTAGTGTTGCTTGGCCTGACTGAAAAAGGGAGAGTGATTGTTGCGGATTCTGCCTACCGTGCGTGGGCCGGAGAGGACCAGCGGATCAAATATACCAGTGCAGA
>CACZNZ010000300.1 GCA_902782625.1 uncultured Lachnospiraceae bacterium
AAATGCTTTTCCTTCCTTATCTATTGCAGAAAAAAAAGCCTGCATAATGACCTTCCTCCACTAAAATAACTCAATCCTTTATCAGTGTAACATCCATCCTGCCCGGATCTAATCCGGCAGCCAGCATTGCATCATAATTTTTCCAGTAGAGATAAAAACCACCGATATTGTGCTGTACATCATCGATCCTTACACGGAACTTTTCATTACGCATCATGAAGGAGCCAAGGATGCGCTGAGGATTTTGCATGTACATTGCCTGTTCCGGATAGAAATATCCGCTAAGCTGACGGTTGGCTCGTGCAGCAATCGCATCCAGCAAATCCTGCACTTCAAAATCCCCGGTGTCCATGCCCTTGTCCACCATGCGCTGCCATGTCTCAAAGCTTGAAATCAGCAATTCAAGGTTCGTCGGGTAAGTACGCGCCCGCCCGAGGATACGCCTATAATTGTTAGCTGCATTAGCCAGAGCAAAATCATAATACTCCTGACGATCCACATACTTTGTCACTTCATTCAGGCTGTAGGCCACCCAATGGTCGCGGTACTGTGTGTAGTCTGCAGCGATAAAGTGATCGATCGCTTTGCAGGCAGCATCCAGCCATTTCTGTTCTTTCGTCAGGCTGTATAGCCTCGTGAGTGCAAATGTGCATTCGCCATCGTAATAAACCGTACGGAATTCCTCGAGCTTTGAAAAGTCAGCAAAAAGCACATGCCAATAACTGCCGTCCTCAGGATCCTGTTGTTTCAGAATGCCTTCTCCAAGCGCCTCACAGACCTCCCGGTAATTTTCATTCCGGAATACATCCATATATTCTGTCAGCGTTACTACTGCTATTCCGTTCGCTCCAAGTTTGAACTCGTTATCTTTCGCTTCTAACAAATAGGCAGCGCCCTCTTCATCATACCTGATCTGATCCAGCATATAGCCAATGGTGCCATCGATCTTCTCCTTTAACTCATCATTCGGGAACATACGATAACGGCAGATGAGCGACCAGATCGTGCCACTATGGCGCAAAATATTATAATCGTCGATTTCTTTGTCAAACTGGGGACGAATTCCATATATGAAACTGCCATCCTCCTGAACCTGGTCCAATAAAAAGGAAGATGCGTTATTTATGATGTTTTCCGCATATTCCGCGTCCAGCGCAGGGACCATGCGACGTCCGGTGTCAGCGCCCTCCTGACAAATCTCGTATATCTCATCATTCTCATCACAGAACCAGCCAAGGCATTCGAACTCCACCATATCGTCCGGAAGCATTTGCAGGGGCTGACGATCATTCTCAGCAAGCCAGTCGTTCAGTCGCTCCATGGATACCCTGTTTTCTTTATAATCATATAAACCGCTTCCGTTCATCCAGCCTTCCGTGAAAGCTGTTTCAAACCCGGGGTCAAAGGATAAGCCGTTATAGTCAAAGCCGGAAGGTGTATCCTTGAGTTCATTCAATATATCTAAAGAAGTGGCAGGCCAGGACTTACTGACCACGTCTGCACGCACCCACTTGAGTTCTCCAAATTCTTTTTTGATGTTCTTAAGCGTAAGCTTAACAGCATTATCCCAGGCGGAGTCTAAAGTACTCCCTGTACCGTTATATACGTTCGCACGGGCAGAGCCATCACAGACGGAAAAAAAGACTACATAACCTACGGACTCCACCGGAGCATCTCCCAGCGCCTCAATCGTTTTATCTGTGACGACCTCGGCCTTCAGACGATCAGCCTTGCTTCGAAATATTTTCCGGTTTTCATTTGTATAGGACATGAAACAGATAGCAAGGGCAATGGTGACAGCCAATACCGGTAATAGCCACAAAACCTTTTTAGTCTTCATTAATAGCTACATCCTTTCTGAGGAATGTCCGGGAATAAACCCTGTGACAGAGACTGCCAGCAAAAGACAAATCAAGAAAACTCCCCGGGACTGCAACGCCCCGGGGAATCCCAGTTAATTAATAATCAAATTTACCTTGAAGAAATGATATTCTCACCTGGTTGATAATCAGTTAGCACCCATTCTGCGGCGGGATACCAGCAGGACGCCGGCACCGAGAACAAGGATCGCACCAACTACGTAGAAGATCGTTGTACCGATACCACCAGTGCTCGGAAGCTCTGTACCCTTCTCGTTGATCACCTTAACAGCAGCCGCATCCAGATCAGAGAGGTTCTTTTCTACAGTCTTATTGTATTCTTCTTTTACCTCAGTCGAAGATA
>CACZNZ010000301.1 GCA_902782625.1 uncultured Lachnospiraceae bacterium
CTGTATCATCGGTTGTGTAGAGCCTCAGTGCCCGCATAAGACAGAGGGATGGCATGATGCTGCATTCTTCAACTGCGCTAAGGTATTCGATATCGCTATCCATGGTGGAAAGAACCGTGATGGCAAGCAGTTAGGCCCGGTTTGCAAGCCGATGCCCGAGTGGACATCCATGGATGATGTTGTTGAAGCTTATACAACTCAGATCAAGTACTTCGTTGAGAAGCTTGTTGAGTCTGACAACTGCGTAGATATCGCTCATCGTGAGAGAGCTCCGCTGCCATTCATGAGCGCATTAGTAGATGACTGTATCAAGAGAGGTAAGACAGTTATGGAAGGTGGAGCAATCTACAACTTCACCGGCCCGCAGGCATTCGGTAACGTTGATACCGGTGATGCTATGTACGCAATCAAGAAGCACGTATTCGAGGACAAAGACCTCACAATGCAGCAGATTTACGAAGCTATGGAGAACAACTTCGGTGCTGAGCTCGGCGCAGGCTGCTACGATGGACCTTTCGTAGTTATGAGTGCACCTCCGGAAGGGGCAGCAGCAGCTACACAGCAGAGAGTATCCAGCAAGAACGTTGATGCTTCCGATATGGAATCCATCATCAACGAAGTAGTTCGCAAGATCCTTGCTGAGAACGGATCCTCATCCAGCATCAGCGGAATCCGCACAGCTACAGCTTCCCACGCATTAACAGATGCTCAGAGAGCAGAGTATGACAGAATCCGTAACATCCTCGATGCAACACCTTGCTTCGGTAACGATGATGACGCTGTTGATATCTGGGCTCGTAAAGCAACACAGATCTACAGCCACGAAGTAGAGAAATATATAAATCCTCGTGGTGGCCAGTATCAGGCAGGATGCTACCCTGTATCCGCTAACGTACTGTTTGGTAAAGATGTTCAGGCTCTTCCGGATGGACGTTACTCCAACGCTCCTCTGGCTGATGGTATCTCCCCTCGTCAGGGTCATGACGTTAAGGGTCCGACAGCTGCAGGTAACTCCGTAGCTAAGCTTGATCAGCTGAATGTCTCCAATGGTACACTTTACAACCAGAAGTTCTTACCTTCCGCAGTAGCTGGAGATCAGGGTCTTATGAACTTCGCAGGTGTTGTACGTAACTACTTCGATAAGAAGGGTATGCACGTACAGTTCAACGTAATCGACCGTGAGACATTAGTAGATGCTCAGCAGCATCCGGAGAACTACAAAGATCTCGTTGTTCGTGTAGCTGGATATTCCGCACACTGGACCGTACTTGCTAAAGAGGTACAGGATGATATCATCGCTCGTACAGAGCAGACATTCTAATCTGTAACGATTTAGATAATCACAGATCTAATAATTCATTCTGTCTGCTCCCGGCTTCCTTAACAGGGAGCCGGGAACAGGCGGGGTAAACCTGGAGGAATGAGAATGGATTCAACATATGATGAGAACAAAAAAGGATTAGTATTTAATATCCAGCGTTTCTCTGTAAATGATGGTCCGGGAGTCCGGAGTATCGTCTTTCTGAACGGTTGCCCGCTCAGATGTAAGTGGTGCTGTAATCCTGAATCTCAGGAATTGAAATCAGTCGTGATGTTCAAAGCACAAAACTGTGTTGGATGTCGCAACTGTGAAGTGGTTTGCCCGACTGGTGCTTCTAACTTGGATCTGCCAGGAAAGATTGATCATTCAAAATGTATTGTCTGTGGTAAATGTGTTGACGTATGTTACCACAAGGCTCTTGAAATGACAGGAAAGTGGATGACGATCGATGAGCTTATGCGTGAGCTTTACAAGGACAGAACGATCTATCGTCGTACTGGCGGCGGAATTACGGTTTCCGGTGGTGAAGCGATGGTTCAGCATGATTTCCTTGTGGATCTCCTGAAAGCGTGCAAGTCTCTTGGTTGGACGACAGCTATCGAGACAACTGGATATACATCTCAGGATGTTATAGAAAAAGTTGTTCCATGGCTTGATCTTGTCATGATGGATATCAAGCATTTTGATGCAGAGATTCATAAAGAGTTCACAGGCGTAGATAATGAGAGAATTCTTCTCAATGCGCATAGAATCGCAGAAATTGCGAAAGAAATGATCATCAGAGTTCCTGTTATTCCTGGTTTTAATGCCAAAGCAAAATATATCGAGGATATCGCCAGATTTACTACGACGTTGCCTGGTGTAAAAGAGCTGCATCTGCTTCCGTATCATGATTTGGGAAGCAACAAATATGCGATGCTCGGTAAAGTATATGAGATGTTTGGCGTTCAGAAACCGGAAGCAGAACTGATGGAAGATTTTAAAGCTATCGTGGAGAAGCAAGGGTTGATCTGTAAAATTGGAGGTTGATAATATGGGGAATGACTATATATTATTGACATCCGAATCTGTTACAGAAGGACATCCGGATAAAATGTGTGACATGATATCCGATGCCTTGCTGGACGCCTATCTTCTGGGTGATCCGAATTCCCATGTTGCAGTGGAGACCATGGCTTCTGAGGACATGGTGTTTATTGCAGGGGAAGTGACTTCCACCTCACAGATCGATGTGGTGAGGAAGGCAAGGGAAGTTATCTGCGAGATAGGATATGACAGCAAAGACAAAGGAATGGACGGAAGATCATGTAAGATTCTTACGAATATCGGTCTTCAGTCTCCTGATATCGCACAGGGCGTCAACCGTGACAATGGTGAAATCGGTGCAGGTGATCAGGGTATGATGTACGGTTATGCCTGCGATGATACTCCTGAATACATGCCCCTGTCGATTGCACTGGCTCACAGGCTTTGCAGAAAGCTTACAAGGGTCAGAAAGGAAGGGAGAATTCCATATCTTTATCCAGATGGCAAATCACAGGTTACCGTCGCTTATGATGAAGACGGTAACGTTAAAGGAATTACGGCTATCGTAGTTTCTACACAGCATAGTGCGGATGTGTCCATCGAAACACTCCGTAAAGATATTGAGGAAATCGTGATTCGGGAAGAGATTCCCGCAGATCTGTTTCTTCCTGATGTAAAGATCCATATCAATCCAACCGGACGTTTTGTAGTCGGTGGTCCGGAAGGAGATGTCGGTCTTACCGGAAGGAAGATCATTGTGGATACTTACGGCGGAATTGCTCGTCATGGAGGCGGGGCTTTCTCCGGAAAAGACCCGACAAAAGTAGACAGATCGGCAGCATATATGGCAAGATACGCAGCCAAGAATATCGTGGCTGCAGGCTTCTGCAGAAAATGTGAAGTCAATCTTGCCTATGCAATCGGAGTTCCTCAGCCGGTCTCAATTAAAATAGACACATTTGGGACTGAAGAAATTCCCAAAAGTATTATAGAAACGGTTGTAGGAGAAGTATTTGACTTCAGTGTTGCAGGAATTATAAGAACGCTTTCTCTCACAAATGTTACTTATAAGAATGTAGCCTCTTACGGACACTTTGGCAGAGATGATCTTAATCTGCCGTGGGAGCGAATTGATAAAGCCGAGGAGCTCCAGGATAAAGCGACCGTAAGACTAGTCGAAGAGATTCTTCAGAGAAGAAATCGTAAATAGTATAAAATATTAACTCATTAGTTTGTAAATAAGTTTAGGGTCACTCGAGCGTAATCATATAATCGGTCTCAACACTCTCACACTTTGGTTATATTTATAACGCTTGATCCACATAAAGAACGGGCAGAGAATACTGCCTGTTCTTTTTTTTGCTGCTTTTGGTTGAAATAATACAATGATATGTAATTAATATTACAATTCTGCGATTAGTAATAAACATAATTTAGGAACTATATTAAAAAACAACATAAATGATATATAGCCCCATTTTTAAAGGGTAAATTATTGAACATTTATATATTTGGAATAACAAATTTGAAAACCAAAAAATTCAATTTGATATCAATAAAATATATTTATATCATATAAATTGCACAATAAAACTCAATTGAAATTGGTTATAAATATGATAAAATAAATACAGAGTAGAAATGCATGTATTTTATTGTCTTGCATGGAAAATGACTATAAAAAGGTTAGGTTTGTAATGATGGAAACAGGGAATGCTGTAAGAAGGAATACGGATACCCGTATTTTTGGGATTTTTAAGGAAGGTTTATTGGAGAATATTGCGAGTAAACTTATGGGGGCAACCGGAATTCCGTTCTTTGCCATTGATTACCGTGGTGAAAATGTAACAAGATATAATAATCATCTGTTCTTTCAATCCGAGGGGAATACAGATTGTACCAAAGAACTGAGAATCATGTATGCACTTGCAGCGGCAAAAAGTGCGATTCATAATAAACCATACAGGTTCCAGAGCCCCAGAGGGTATCTGAATATGGTGATTCCAATCATTTTGAACGGACAATATATCGGAGCAATTGCAGGAGGTCCTGTACGATGCCAGGATAAGGCAGCGGAAATCCATATGGATGATCTCTCTAAAGAACTTACCGATAAAAAGATTTCCATTAGAAAAGATGCAGAGATCACTTCCGTAACCCTGGGACAGTTTGATGCGATTGTCGAATTGGCCTCCTTTATGGTGGAAATGCTTTCCGGACAGGCTAAGCTGAATCAATCCATGGATTCCTATGAGGAAGATAAAAATGAATTGAATTCTCTCAGAGAAAGATACCTGATGCTGCAGAAGCAGGCAGATGATCTGGAATATCATCTCGCAGTTTCAGACATTCCTTCGGAACTGATCACCAATCTCCTGACGATTGCTTCCAGTTTCAGTGTCATTGAAAAAGCACCAAAGACAGAAAACATACTTTGCAGATTTTCTTCACTGATCAGGTATCATTTGAACCATAACGGACAGAGTGCAACGATCAAAGATGAGTTAAAGACCTCGGAAGATATTCTTAGTATTATCGGGGAGCAATATGGGAAAAAACTAACTTACAGAATCAATTGCGAGGATGAACTGCAGGATATTCATGTACCGACATTTACAATTGTTCCGTTTGTTTTGTGTATGGTGGAAGACATACTGAATCAGGGCAATGAGAATGGAACGATTTATATCGATGTTGAGATCAAAGATTCTATCTGTGTGATTGCTCTTCAGCTTGAAGGAGAGGGGAAAGAAAAAACAGATCTGTTGGCTTCGGGACGGACAGGAGTTGATCTTGAAAAGCATATCTCCAAAGTGAAGAAGAGATTATCACATGATTTTGATGATGCCGGAGATATCTATGTCAATGGGAATCTTATACATATCGGATTTCCGTATCATAAATAGACAGGAGTTAAAATTATGAAGGTTTTACTGATAGACAGAGATTGTCTTTTTCAAAAAGCATTTCAGAAAATGCTGGAAGATCACAGTGGATGTGAACTGATTGGCACCGCATCTGATCCGGAGAAATCGATGGACCTGTGCGGCAGATATCATCCGGATATAGTATTTGCAGATGCAAAACTTGGTGAGCACAACGGAATAGCAATCTGTTCCAAGATAAGAAGATTCTTTCCGGAGACGGCTTGCTATATTGTATCGAACCGCTGTAATGTGGAATATCTGCAGAAAGCAATCAAAGCAGGAATCAGTGAGTATATCATGAAACCTCTTTCTAGAGAAAAACTGATGAAGGTCTTGGAAGATAACAGTAAAATTGAAAAGAAAGAAGATAATCTGTTTTATGAAAAGCTGGCTTCTTCTATTGAAGAACGTGATTATAAGAAATCGTATGATGTTGCAAAAGAGCTGGTTGATTGTCTGTTCAGAATGTATGAATGGAAAGAACGGAAAGACCGTCTGAATTCGATCAAACGTCAGCTTTTCTATATGATATCAGGACTGGATACAACGCAGAAAGATTATTATATCCAGAAATTTGATGTCACATCGAAAGAAGTCAATAAGAAGCTTTTGTGTTATTGCTGGCTGATGGAAGTGGTGACCGAAGTGTACAGACAGTTGTGCACGATGAAATACTCGCATATGAGCAGAGCATTCCGTTATATTGAGATGAATAAAACCAGTGAGATTTCGCTGGCGGATCTTTCTGATGAAGCAGGAATCAGCAGTGGATACTTAAGCAGGATTTTCCGTAAGTATTATAAAAACAGCGTGGTAGATTATATCCATCTGCGTAAACTTCTGATGGCAAAACAGTATATGGCAACCAGTGAGATGAATATTTCAGATATATCTTATCTGTTAGGATACAGTGAAGCAGGATATTTCTGTAAGATATTTAAAAAATACGAAGGGCAGACCCCTTCTTCTTTCCAGAAAGATTATACAGATTCAGCAAAAGCGGCGGTTTAATCCGCCGCTTTCTTCTTTATTTTCCTTCCCATTTGGCAAGGGCTTTGTCGAGAACAACCATTGCCTTCTTTCCGTCATTGGCAGTGATCAGCTCTACGCCGTTTTCTTTCAATGTCTTGTAGGTCTGAAGAATCAGATCCATATCCGTTGAGATCTTACTCAGTGTAAATACGACAAGAACATCAATCTCGTGATTTTTGACAGCTTCCATCATCCTGCGGAATCCCGGACGTTCCAGGTTCTCGGGAGGATAGTCCCCCAGGTCAGTGAAATTAAAGAATTCACAATC
>CACZNZ010000302.1 GCA_902782625.1 uncultured Lachnospiraceae bacterium
GTATACTGGATGAAAACGGAAAGGACACTGGGGTTGACCCATTCATGGCGAGCTATCCTCATCTGATTGATGTAGGCGTGATGGGACACTGCATACACGGCAAGACAGGCTTGTGCGCAAAGGCAGGCATTGGCTGCTACCAGAGCGGCTTGACAGTGGAGCAACCTAACATGGCAGTGGAAGATTTCCGCTGGATCGCGGAGCAGTCGAAGCACCGCTGCAATCAGTTCGCGCTGGGCGGGCGCGGTGATCCGGATCAGCATGAGAACTTTGAGGAATTGCTCGTGATCTGCAGGGAGAACGATCTGGTCCCAAACTTCACGACTTCCGGCTATGGCATGACGCCGGAAATCGCCGCGCTGTGCAAGAAATACTGTGGCGCAGTGGCGGTGAGCTGGTACCGCAGCGAGTACACGCTCAATGCCATACAGATGTTGCTGGAGGCGGGTGTCAAAACCAATATCCACTATGTGCTGGGCAATAACTCCATCGATGAAGCCATCGAGCGACTGAAGGCCGACGACTTTCCGAAAGACATCAATGCGGTGATCTTTCTGCTGCACAAGCCCGCCGGTCAGGGCACGAAGGCCAACGTGCTGGATTTCCACGACCCGAGGGTAGCAATGTTTTTCGCCGAGGTGGATCAACAGCATCCTTTTAAAGTAGGCATGGACAGCTGTAACGTGCCTGGTGCCATCCACTACTGCAAGAATATACTACCCGAATCTCTGGACACCTGCGAAGGCGGGCGGTTCAGTTGCTACATCAGCGCGGACATGTACATGACACCGTGCAGCTTCGACCAAGACAGGCGCTATTATGTCCCACTGCGTGGCAGTACCATCGAGCGGGCTTGGAACAGCATGCCGTTCGAGGCCTTCCGAGACAGGATGCGAAGAGCTTGCCCCGGCTGTGCCAAGAAGGAACTATGCATGGGCGGCTGCCCGCTCATGCCGGAGATCGTGTTTTGTGACGATGGAAAGAGACACATTGAGGGAGGAAAATAGTCATGAAGATCAGGACGGATTTCGTTACCAATTCCAGTAGCAGCAGTTTTGTTGTGATGTTGCAATTAGAGTTGGAAAATGGCAAAACGATCGAAGCTTCGAATGAAGAAAGCGTTGGCGAACAGGGATACATTGACCATCAGGAAACAAAGTATACGTCCGAATGATGAAAAGGAATAACATAATAGTCACAATTTATTATGAATGGACACAGAGCTAATGTCTACGGCGTTGCTTATACCCGAAATTGTATTTTGTGACAGTGATAAGAGACACAATGAGGGAGAGTAAAAATGAAGGTCAGAACAGATTTCGTGACAAATTCCAGCAGTACCAGCTATATTAGACTTTTTGTCGATACGAGGGATGGCCGTTCGCTCGAAGGTGGATATGAGAATTTCGAAGGTTTCAATAATACCTATGAGTATTTTTTGGGAGCCAACGAAAACTACCTCAATGGGATTAAAGAGTTGAGTGAGTTAGTAAAAGAGGCGCGCACTTGGTTCTCACATGGTTTCCTCGCTCGAAGTGATATGAAAGAATCTGAATATGGATATGGAGATCTAAAGGACATCAAGAAATTGAATATTGATGATGTTAAGAGAATACATATCTCATGGGGAAACCGCGGCGGGGATGTATTTTTTAATCACGATTTTAATTATTATCCAGTCATTCGTTTGTCTGAATCAAGCATTGTACCGGATCGACTCCGAGGATTGACTATCGAAGTTACCGGCGATCTGGATGCATTTTCTGATCGAAGTGATTTTGAGGCATTTGTTGAAAAAAGCGGCGGCAATATAAATGGTTTTGTAAGCAGAAGTACAGATTTCTTAGTTACCAATGATGATACTCGGGAAACGACAAAGCTGGTAACCGCAAGGCAGCTTTCCGTATCAATCATCGATGAAGAGACTTTTTTTGAAGCATATTCGTCAACGGATCCCCAAAATCTATTGACCAAAGCCCAAAGGGAGCACGATCAAAAAAGACAAGAAATTATCAGTGCATGCCAACAAAAAGTATCGTTACAAGAATGGATTGAGAAATGTCGAAGCAAGTTAAATTCAGAGCAGGAAAAAGTGGAATACGACAAGATGATTGATTTGGTCGATAAACAAGCAAGGGTTTTATTTGAAGACTGTCTGTTTTACTTTGATTCATATGCTGACAAGTCGGTATATGATGGAATTGAAGAACGAGGCGGTGGTTTACACTACAGAGTGGATAGGTTTACAGATTACCTGGTACTATCTCTGGCTCCTTTAGATGAATCAACAATGGTTAAGTATCAAAGCATACGGGTAGAGAGATGGAGAGGGAAAAGCATTTGCATTGTGAGTGATTATCAACTATACCAAGCATTATTTGAAACCCCACAAACATACACGAGAGAACAATTGGAAGATGGAGTGAAACCCGCAGAACGAATACTGGTCAAGAAGAAAATGCGCGTTGAACTGGACAAACAGCAACAAGCTGAAGCCAGACACCAGCGTGAGGAGGAGCGCCGTCAACGCGCTGAGGCAAAACAGCGACAAGCAGAGGAAGCGCGCAAACAACAGGAGGAGGCGCGTCGGCTGCGTGCAGAGGAAAAACAGCGTAAAGCAGAACAATCCCGTGCGCAGCAGGAAGAAGCAAAGCGTATTCGGGACGAGGAAAAGCGCAGACAGGCTGGACTGGCAAAACAGCAGAAGGAACGCCTTGCTGAGGAAGAAAAGGTGTTGCGTGAGCGTCAACGCGCAGAAGCGCTTGCCAGTGCCACTATCCTCTATGCTCCGGGTGAAGAACCGGCGAATATTCGCCAACGCTTGGACATATTGTTTGCCAAGCTGGACGAGGCATATCCGGATAAGAAGATATTCGCTTTGAACAAGGATCATAAAAAATGGGGAGAAACAGTTACTGAACTGTATCGGATTCTGGGATATGCAGATAATCGTTCTTTCCTGAATGCTTATGGATATACCATCGAAGACAGAGCAGGAGGACGCCCAACGACAATCGATCCGGGAACCATTGTTGAGGAATTAAAGAAACGCTATGAAAATGGGAATAAGGCACAAAGTCTGACAACACTGCAACGAGAGAATCCTGATATACCGTGGAAGTCTTTGATGAATAATGCAAATACATTTTTTGGGATGACTTTGACAGATTATCTCAAGCGATCAGGCATTCTGTCAACAAGCAGGTCAAGTGATGACAAGAAAGAAGAGCGCCGTCAAAGGTTGGAAGAGGAAAAACAGCGGCTCATTCGTGAGCTTCAAGCGCGTTTGAATGAAAAGAAGGAATAACATAATGGTCAGCATTTATGATCCACGGGCACAGAGCTAAGTTTACGGCCTTGCTATACCCGAAATTGTATTTTGCGACAGTAACAAGAGACACAATGAGGGGGAAGAATAATCATGAAGATCAGAACTGATTTCGTTACCAATTCAAGCAGCAGCAGTTTTGTGGCAATACTTGATCTAATATTTGATAACGGGAAGGTCTTAAAACTTATGAAAACAGGATCCAGCGGTGGAGGAGAGTGGGACTATATTAGAACACCAGAAGCTCATTATGAAATATCCGGATCTGATTCGGATTTGTCTGATGTTTTAAGGGAAGCAGCACTGAATGATATGGACAAGCTGATAGCTCTGTTAACAAGGATTATTGGAAAGGAAGCAAAATCAAGACACTTGTTTTCTATGGAAAAAAAGGATATTTTCGCAGACGCCAAAACGGTTGTCTCTGGAAAGTTAACAGTACAGGAATTGACAAACGGTGAATTCTTTGGCGATGCTGATCCGGCAGAATTGTTAAGCAGTTTTGTAACATATTCAATAAATGAGTATGACGATTATGATTCTATAGAAGAAATTGTTAATGACATGCGCTCACGGTGGCAATACACTGCATATACAGATTCTGCTTTGAAAAATATGGCCAAAGCGATAATTTCTAAGAGTCATGGTCCGGAAACGGAGATTATCCAATCCTACACATCAGGGCAAGGTATTGATGTGCATATCAAAACAGGGGCTAATTTCCTGCCAAGAGAGTATTTCAATGGGGGGAAGCCATCCCCTGAATTTGATATAGAGCATAGAATGAAGAAGTATGGATTGAATAAAATAGATTATTATCACAGGGCACTAAAACTATCTGAAAAGTTTGCTGAATGTGTGATAGAGAGCAAATCCATTGAATTTGCTGGGAAGCACTTTTGCTTTGTTGGCTTTTATAAGATTGATGGA
>CACZNZ010000303.1 GCA_902782625.1 uncultured Lachnospiraceae bacterium
GGTTTCGCAATACTTTTTTCTCAGTTTCTCTATGAGTTCTTTTTCTGTCAGTTACAGTTCAGCCGGGTAGCTGATGTTTCGGCATGTATTTGTAAAAAAAACATGCCGAAAATTTCAACTGCCTTGTATAGATCAAAAGTGGATATCTTTCTTCCCTAAACAAGGTTTAAAAAATTTTTTTTCATCATGTGGATAACTTCTCATACCTTGCCCTAATCACTGTGAAATCACTCCCTTATCAGGGTGGGTTATCAACACGCTTTATCCATAAATAGGGACGTTTTCCACTGGCAAAATGACGGTTTAGGCCATCGCCGGGATTTGCTTTTTGTCTCCACTCTTGCTAAAATTGATTTATCAATTTTAGCAAAGGAGGTTTCATGGATGGCAAGGAAAAGCAATTATTCCAAGGGCGTATATGACCAGTTGGAAGATGTCATGGCAAGGCTGTCCGCCATGGAAACCTCCCATAAAGAAGGACAGAAAGAAATCAAACACCTTAACTCCATTGTCCGTCAACAGGAAAAGGAGATTGAGAAGCTGTCCGATACCGTCAAGGCACAGGCAGAAACCATTGAGAACCTTGAACAGGAGAATGCTTCCTTGAAAAAGGAGAACCAACTCTTAAGGGATGACAATGACCGCATGAAACGGATACTGAATAACAACAGCGCCAATTCATCCCTTCCGCCTTCATCGGATCAGGCGAAGTCGTCCGGGGAGAAAGACCCGAATGATAATAACGATGATAGCAACGGTAACGGCTCCGGTAAACCCGCCAACCAATATAATGGCAGAACGGCCTCTCAAAAGAAGAAAGGTGGGCAGCCCGGACACAAGGGAACCACCCTTACCCGGGCAGATGTTGAACAAAAAATTAAAGATGGTGTATTTCATCACCGCATCAGGCACATCGGGAAAAAGTCTGACAAGTATATCACCCGGTATGTGCCAGATACGGAGGTCGTGGTAACTGCAACAGAGGTACTCATCTACGCGGATAAAGATGGGAAATTTCAGGTTCCAAAGGAATACTCCTCTGTCGTGACCTATGGATCCCACATCCGTACCATAGTCTCCTGCCTGTATAGTGAAGGGGTTGTTTCCAATGACAGGATCTGCTCCTTTATCAACAGCATCACGGATGACGCGCTGGACATGTCCGAAGGGACTGTCTATCATATCTGTAGCCGCTTTTCTAATCTATGCGAAAGAGAACGCGAGGGTATCAGCAGCCGTCTGCATTCCAGCCCGGTTCTTTGTACGGACGCGACCCATATGACCTGTGACGGGAAGAGGACATATATCAGGAACTTCAGCAATGACAGCTCTGTTCTGTACGTGGCGATGCCAACGAAAAGGCTGTCACAGATGGAAAAGATCGAACTGCTCAAGGGGTTCACCGGGATACTGGAGCATGACCATGAGACGGCGCTTTATCACTTCGGGCTTGGGCATGCAGAATGCAATGTCCACCCGGAGAGATATCTCCTGAAAAACACGGAGGAAACCGCAAACCGGTGGAGCCATCATATGTCGATGTTTCTAAAAGGAATGAACTCTGCCCGAAAGAAACTCATTGAGGCAGGAAGCAGCCATTTCCCCACGGAATCCCCCGCCCGATATGAGGCAAGGTATGATGAGATACTTGCCTTGGGAGAGAAAGAAGCGGAATCAACAAAAGGGCGGTACAACCGACAGGAAGAGCGAAAACTGTTAAACAGGTTGAAAAAGTACAAAGAAAACCATCTGCTTTTCCTGCATAATTTCGAGGTTCCTTACTCAGATAACATGAGTGAACGCGATCTTCGTAAATGTAAGAACCGCCAGAAAATGTCTGGAGGATTCCGGTCAATGGCTGGGATGGCAATGTACTGCTCCATCCTGAGTTTCATAGAGACCGTAAAACGAAGAGGCAAAAAAATCTTCCAGAGTATTGTGGAGTTGCATGAAGGGAGGCCGGTTCTTGCCTAACTGGCCTGTTTTTAGCTACCCTTCGTTTACTACCTGGCTGAACTGTAACATATATTGATACATTGGTGGATATATTTTGAGAAATATACTTGACTATAAATAAAGAAATGTGTATACTGGTTTAGCCGTCTTAACGACCGACAGTTCGTTTGTACCATCCTGTCGTAAAACAAAACCAGGACTATATTTTAACATGTATATGCTTAAACTATAGCTTTGCGTTTTGCAAAGCTATTTTTTTGCTTAAGGAGGGAATATGAAAGCATTAGTATTGCTTAGCGGAGGTCTTGACAGCTCGGTTTGTCTGGCAATGGCTGTAAAGAACTATGGCGCAGATGAAGTTCTTGCCTTATCCATATACTATGGTCAAAAACATAGAAAAGAGATAGAGGCATCCCAAAATATAGCTGCTTATTACGGTGTAAAGCGGCTTGAGTTGAATCTGGGGGAAATATTTAAGAACAGCACATGCGCACTGCTTGAAAAAAACCAACAGGAAATCCCGCATGAAGATTATTCAGAACAGTTAAAGAAAGCA
>CACZNZ010000304.1 GCA_902782625.1 uncultured Lachnospiraceae bacterium
AGATGGAGACCGTGCTAAGGTTAACTGCTATGGCGCAGATGATGTACGTGAAGGCGTTGCTATCATGTGGCATGAGGATGCCGATGTATCCATCACCGGTAACTCCACCAACCCGACACGTTTCCAGCATCCGGTTGCAGGAACTTACAAGAAAGAACGTCTTGAAGCCGGCAGAAAATACTTCTACGTAGCTTCCGGCGGTGGTACAGGACGTACCCTTCATCCTGATAACATGGCTGCAGGTCCGGCTTCCTATGGTATGACCGATACGTTAGGCCGTATGCATTCCGATGCTCAGTTCGCAGGATCCTCTTCCGTTCCCGCTCATGTTGAGATGATGGGATTCCTGGGAGCAGGAAATAACCCGATGGTTGGTATGACCGTAGCGGTTGCTGTAGCTGTTCAGCAGGCAATGGAATAAATCCGGACAGATAAAAGGTCCAATATATCAAGGATTGCCGCACTAAAGCAGAAACCTTGTTTATGTAAAAAACAAGAATCCTCTATGCCAAACACTTTGGACATAGAGGGTTCTTGTCTTTTTCTCAAAACCTGGATCCGCTTTTTGTATAATGGAGTAGATTGGAGGGTGTTCCATCTTCTATCTTGAGATTGATCCCATGCTTTTCAGTAATTTCTTTTCTTCATACATCAAGGCATCAGCCCGCTCAAACGCATCATGTAAGCTGCTGTCCAATCCAGGTTTATAATCAGAAAGACCTCCCGAAACAACAACCTCGTTTGTACTGATATGCTCTACCGATCGATCGTGCAGCGCCTTGATCAGTTCTTCCCTGATGAGATAGTCGCGTCCGTGAAGAATCACGACGAACTCATCTCCGCCGGTACGATAAACCGGGCTATGCTTGAAAATGTCACAGATCATCCTGCTGGCCTTAAGGATATATTCATCGCCAGCCTTGTGTCCAAGTGTATCATTGATAATTTTCAGGCCATTTACATCACAGACTGCAACAGCATAATCCTCTGCCGTTCCTTCATCAATGGAGGCATCAATCTGTTTCTGGCTCACAAGGAAAGCATGCTTGCTTTTCACTCCGGTTAACGGGTCGGTAAGTGCGGCGGTTCTTGCCTCATCACGTTCCTCTTTCGCCTGGTTTTCCCATTTTTGCATGGTGAGATAATTACTGAGCATGATAACAAGGGACAGAGCAAATAAACCTACGATCACAAAAACACTGGCATTGTCTGCTTCATGCAGACGGTCAAGCTGCATTGCAAGAAATTCATCCTTGTCCATCTCGAGGATTTCAGGGTCTCCCGTGCCATCCATATAGTCAGAAATTTCTGTTATGATGGTGTTTTCTCTTTCTTCATTTATCCTTTCTGCCCAGGTCATTGCCATCAGAACGATAAAGACAAGCAGAGCAAGCCACACAATGATGGCTTTACCGAAATGTCTGGCATGATCCTTGCGGATAACTCTGTGGAAATACAACAGACCAAGAAGGGACCAGACAGCCATAAGCACATATGTTTCTGTTTCAAGTGTATAATCGGAAAAAGCACTCGGAAAGAGCAGGAACACAGCGAAAGCAACCAGAATAAACAGACAGATTATGCTGATGAACAGATCCTTTTTTCTGCCTTCCTGTCTCGAAACCTTTAATACCGCTACGGATGCAAAACCGTAAATAATGGTGGCACCAATTGTGGTGGTATCCACGATCCACCCAATCGGCGTTCTTCCAAGAAACGGTATAGGCAAAGAGACAAGCAGCACCAGAAGTATGGTATTGACAGGGATCTGCTTATCATTGAGTCCGGCAAAACGCTCGGGCAGAATGCTATCCTGAGCTACGGCATAGCACAGACGGCTTAAGGTACGCAACATTCCGATCAGACTGGTAAGAATCAATGACAGTAAAGAAACCATCAGGATATTTATGCCAGTCGGACCAAGGTAATAGTTAGCCGCATAAAAAGCCGGAAGTCCGGAGATTCCCTCGAATTCATCCAGACGGCTGATATAATCGAGCCAGCTTGAGCATCCCTTCGGATAGGCGGAAACACTCAAAAGAAGCACAAAGATATATAATGCAGTGGTAACGGCTACAGAAAGGAAAAGAACACGGAACATGTTGCTGTGTTTAAATCTGTATTCCGCAGCCGAATGAGAGACTGTTTCAAATCCAATAAAAGCCCATGGCGAGACAAAAGCAATGCGTACAATCTGCCGAAAGGCACTTGTATCCGGGATAAACGCGGGGCTCATCGTCATCCCGGAACGACTGTGCCCTAACATGGCAGCAACAAAGCATACCGTTATGCCAACAGTAAAGAGCAGCACCATCACGACCATACTGCTTGCAGTGGCCTTTTTACTCTTCATACACAGCAAACCCACAAGCCACATCACCACCAAGGTTACCAGAGTTTCCCCAAGGTAGACCTCGTAGCCAAATATCGTATAGAGATACCCCTTTTTGAATACTCCTTGAAGAAAATACCGTGCAAACAAAGGAATACTTGTAGCATTTGCCCAAAATATAGAAATGTAAATCAGGAACATGAACCAGGCAATCAGAAAGGCGCGGTCATACCCAAAGATATGCTTCACATAGTTGTACAGACCCCCGGTACCAGGATAACGGTTAGCCAGAAAATGATAATGATTTGATACCATCAGCATCATGACAAAGCCGATCAGCAACCCGATAATAGATCCCATTGGCCCGGCCTGAGAAAGATAAGACCTGCTGGTGACAACAAGAGAACCCCAGCCTATGGCCGAACCAACCGATAGAGCCCATACTGCCACCGATGAAAGATATGGCTGGAGTTTAACCGTATTATTGATATCAGATGTTCGTTCCTTCATTTTACCTACTCCTTCGCACAGCACATATGCCTTCAGCAGATTTCCCTGTCAAAGGCTTTGTATGTACAAGGTTTTCCTTCATACCCATAATATAACACACAGAAAAAAGCAAGACAAGAAATCTGAACTATTGTTTCAGTTTCTTGCCTTGCTTATTGTGTTCTCATCTCGTCAATGGAATAACTTTATATACTCCAGCCGGCGCTGATACTCTGGAGCCGGGTCATTCGTCTGAAAATACCGTTTTCTCTTGTGAGCAGTTCATCGGGGCTGCCTTCCTCAGCAACCTTTCCGTCAGCAAGGACAATGATCTTATCAGCAGCCTCCACCGTGCGCATACGATGCGCAATGACCAGGACGGTCTTTCCTGCCAGAAGCCGCGACAACGCACTTTGAACTTTCGTTTCATTTTCCACATCGAGAGAGGCTGTTGCCTCATCCAGAAGGACGATAGGCGCGTTTTTCAAAAGAGCGCGGGCAATCGAAATACGCTGCCGTTCACCACCGGATAGTTTTGCTCCGTTCTCGCCGATCGGGGTCGCATAGCCCTGTGGCAGTTTCTCTACGAACTCATCACAGTTGGCTGCTGCAGCCGCTGCCAGAACTTCTTCGTCTGTTGCGCCGTGCCTGCCAAGGCGGATATTTTCCATAACTGTATCGTCAAAAAGAACTACGTCCTGGAAGACCATAGAATAGTCTGTAAGCAACACCTCGGGATCGACTGAATTGATATCGATGCCTCCAACCTGTATACTGCCTTCGTCTATGTCCCAAAGACGAGCAACCAGCCTTGCACAAGTGCTTTTGCCGGAGCCCGAGGG
Organism: uncultured Lachnospiraceae bacterium; assembly: GCA_902782625.1. Taxonomy (GTDB): domain Bacteria; phylum Bacillota; class Clostridia; order Lachnospirales; family Lachnospiraceae; genus Anaerobutyricum. The sequence goes on from CACZNZ010000304.1 coordinate 3,664, forward strand.
CCCGACTAACGCGGTGACCTCTCCTTCCTTTGCCGTAAAACTGACGCCACGCAGCACCTGCTCTTTGTCATGATCCAGGCACCTGCTTGCGAAAGGCGCACCTTTCGAGCTGCTTCTATCTACGCTGGAATTCTCTTTGTAAGCAAAACCAACATTCTCAAATACGATATCATGCCCTGCGGGAGCAAAGGTATCCGAGCCTTCGGCTGTTTTTGCATCGTAAATTTCCATCAGTCGGTTTGCGGAAACCTGGGACATAAACATCTCCGCAATCAGCGCCAAAGCCTGGTCGAACGGTGCATAGACACGCGTGATCGCCAGCAGGAACATGAACAGGACCATACAGTCTATCTGACCCGACAGGATCAGACTTGTTCCGGTAAGGATGGTCGTTGCCACACCCAGCCGCATGATCACGCTCGCCGCATTGACAAAGATACCTGTGTGCAGCTCTCCCCGAAGCATGGTCTTTTCATGATAATCAATCTTGTCGTTCAGAGCCTTCAGGAAACGGTCTTCCTGATTTGTGGCACGAATCTCCCGGATGTTTTCCAATGTCTCCTGGATACCGTCTGACACCTGGACGCCTGCTGCTTTTGTGACCTCTGAGTTTTTCCTGGTTAGCTTTCTGCTGCCAAAAAGCAGTGCAAACGCCACCGGGACACCCCACAGACAGGCTATGGCCATCCTCCAGTTGTAAAGCAACATACCAGTCGCTATCATTGCCGTCGAAATAAAGGAGCCGTACAGAACATTTACTCCACCTCCTCCTGTGCGATCCTCCATTTGGCAGCCTGGTTGTAATCAGCCCACATTTTTGCGTAAAGACCACCTGCTCCAACGAGTTGTGAATGAGTTCCCTCTTCCTCCACATGCCCGGAGTCCAGCACAATGATCTTATCCGCACCGACAACCGTTGACAAACGGTGGGCAATCATGATGACGGTACGCCCATTTGTCAGGACAGCAAAAGCTTTCTGGATCAGATTCTCGTTCTCCGGATCAGCAAAAGCCGTTGCTTCATCCAAAACGACAATAGGGGCGTTTTTGAGAATTGCCCTTGCCAAGGCAATTCGCTGCTGTTCACCACCGGAAAGGTAAGTCCCTTCCGTCTCGATGACCGTATCCATTCCATCCGGAAGCTTTTCGAGGATATCCTCGCACTGGGCTGCGGAAAGAGCGGCCAGCACCTCATCACGTGTTGCACCCGGTCTGGCTGCCCGCACATTTTCCAGGATACTCGCCTTGAACAGATGGTTATTATGAAATACAAAGGCTACCTGATCCATCAGCACATGGGGGTCGGTTTTTCGTACGTCAATGCCGCCGACTTCTACAGATCCGGAACTAACGTCCCAAAATCGCGGGATCAGACTGGCAGCCGTGGTCTTTCCGCCGCCCGACGGCCCGACCAGGGCCACGGTCTGCCCAGGTTCCACGCGGAATGAAATGTGATCAAGCGCCGGCATCTCCGAACCGTCATAGGTAAATGAGACGTCTTTGAACTCAACGCTGTTGTCCTTCGGGATCTGAGGATGGTCTGTGACCTTAAGCACCGGGGCGCTCATCACCTGATCGATGCGGCGCAGAGCCGTGCCTGCCAGCATCATGCCGCTCGCCG
>CACZNZ010000305.1 GCA_902782625.1 uncultured Lachnospiraceae bacterium
AACTTCTGCATCGCTTATCGGGGGATCTTGAATAAACATGATCTTTATGCCACCGCAACCACAGGGAGATTGATTGAAGAGGTGACGAATCTTACGATTCATAAATATCTGGCAGGTCCCCTGGGAGGCAGTCAGCAGATGGGATCCCAGATAGAACATAATCTTTTGGATATGGTTGTTTTTTTGAGGGGATCACAGACAAAACAGCCACATGAGCCGGATATATTTAATATCATGCACCTGTGTGATATTCACAATATACCGCTTGCTACGAACCTTGCTACCGCGGAGATGCTGATCAAGGCACTTGACCGTGGAGATCTTGAATGGAGAGAAATGTACCGATAATGATAAAATTTAGATGGATTTACAGGACCTGGCTCGCCATTATCCTGTCATTGTGTCTGACGGGATGTGCGAGTCATCCTTTTCGTATAACAGACTCTTATGAAGAGCATTATGCTGATAAGGCAGAAAAAGCAATAGAAAAAAGCGGAGGTATGGCGGAGGATCTTGCGGTGATCTCCAAAGAGGACGGAACAGATCCCGCGTATGATGAAGATGTCTTTGCCGCGCTTTTGATCAATGACAGTACCAATACAATGCTGGAGTCCTATCATTGCTTTGATAAGGCGTATCCTGCAAGTATTACCAAGATCATGACGGCGCTTCTTGTGTTGGAAAATGGTAATATGGACGATGAGATTACATTGTCACATGATGTGATCTTAAGCGATCCGGAAGCAGTATCCAGTACGCTGAAGGCCGGGGATACCGTAACGGTAGATGAACTTTTTCATACGCTTTTGATCAAGTCAGCCAACGACTGTGCCGTTATCCTGGCGGAGTATATTTCAGGTTCGGAAAAGAAATTTGTTGAGTTAATGAACAAAAGGGCAAAGGAATTGGGTGCAACCCATACCCACTTTGCCAACACGAACGGCCTGCATGATAAAGATCATTACACAACAGCTTATGATCTGTATCTCATATTCAATGCGGTGGTTCAGTACGAAAAATTTGTGGATGTTGTATCCACGAGAGAATATACAATGACCTATACCAATTCAGCAGGAAAAAAGGTCAATGAATATATGCAGAGTACAAACCACTATCTGACGAGTGATTTTCAGGTGCCCAACGGGGTCACAATGTTCGGTGGAAAAACAGGAACTACTTCAGTAGCAGGTTCCTGTCTGATTCTGATGACAGAAAATGAGAAGGGAGAACGTTTCTTCTCGGTCGTTCTCGGATCGAAAACGAAGGATAATCTGTATAAAGCCATGTCAGACTTGTTGGAAAAAATCAATTAAATGGTTGTGCTTTAGGGTATAATCCCTTATAATAATAGTACAACATATCTCGTTTTGCGAAGCAGAAAGAGAAAGTAAAGGAGGACATAAATATGATTGATATTATTGCGGGTGCAAAGGGAAAGGGAAAAACAAAAATCTTACTCCAGAGAGTGAATGAAGATATAAAGAAGACCCACGGAACGATTGTCTATCTTGACAAGAACAGTAAGCATATGTATGAGCTTCACACACAGATTCGCCTTATTGTCGTACCGGAATTTGATGTCATAGATACGGATATGTTCCTCGGTTTTATTGCAGGTATTTTGTCACAGGATCATGATCTGGATAAGATCTATCTTGACAGTTTCCTGACTATCGCATTTGTAAAGGATAATCTGGACGAGGTGATCAGTAAACTTGAGAAAATATCCGCAAAGTTTGATGTAGACTTTGTAATCAGTATTTCTCTGGATAAATCAGAATTGCCGGAGAGACTACAGGAATTTGTTTCTGCCGATCTTTAAAAGATCCGGTATTTCATCTGTCGATTGGAGTATAAGCGCCTTAATAAGTAATTATGGGGCGCTTTGTCTTTTGTTGGTAAAGGGAAGGGTCATGATATGACAAAGAATCTGATCAATCGGATCGCCCGCCATCTTAATCTTGCTACGATCATTCTCACTGTGATGATCATCTATATTCTTGCTTATATTTTTAGCTATATCGGGAGAGATAAGCTAGCTGTTTATGAGGTTGAAGAAAGCAATATTGTTGACAGCATCGAAGGCACGGGAGTCATTATCCGCAGCGAATATCTCTATCAGACCGAGCAGGACGGATTTGTCAATTACTATGTCAGAGATGGTGCAAGGGTGCAGCAGGGCGGTACGGTATATACACTGGATACAACAGGGAAGATTCAGACATTTTTGGAAGAACTCATGGCAAAACAGGAAGAGGTCAGCGAGGATGAGCGAAACAGAGTTGCTGAGGATCTTTCGGATTTTACGGAGACGTATTCGGATGATAATTTCCTGTCGGTTTATGAGGCTCACAAAAATATAAACCACAGTCTGACTTTCTATACCGACAGTCTGCTTGCCGTGAATAAAAAAGAATTGCAGAAAAAATACGGAAAAAAGAGCTACATTGCAGTGAAAACCCCTAAGGAAGGGATTGTGTCCTTTTCATCTGACGGACTGGAGGAATTGGAGTTTCCCCTGGTCAATGAAGATACATTTGCCAGAAGATCAAGGATGAAAGATTTAAGAAGCAATGAGAAGGTCGTAAAGGGTACTCCGGTCTTCCGACTCGTAAGAGGACAGACCTGGAAACTGGCTGTTGCAGTCTCTGAGGGAGAATACAGCCATCTGCAGCGGATGATTGAGGAAGGAAAGAACACTGTCAGAGTGCTTTTCCATAAAGATAATCTGGAGACGACTGCCGAGTTTATCTGTAAAAAAAATCAGGATAAACCGTATGTGCTGTTGAAATTTAAAAACTATATTCAAAGATATGTAGATCAGAGATATCTTTATGTAGATCTGATCATTTCAAAAACAGAAGGGCTGAAGATCCCGGTCAGTGCATTGGTGGATAAAGGAACCTTCCGGATTCCGAAAAGACTTCTGTCGGAGGGCGGCAACAGTACACAGGCAAATGTGGTCAATATTCAGAAGAAAAATAAAAAAGGGGAATACAGGATTTATCCTGTTACTGTTGAAGTATACAGAGAGGACGATACGAATCCGAATGAAAAGTATGTCTATGTTGCCTCTGATGATCTTAAAGTAGGTATGACAATTACAGATACAAAGCAAAGTGAGACGTATAAGCTTCGGGAGGAAGCAAAGATCCCCGGAGTGTACAACGTTAACCGAGGGTATACTGTATTCAAGCCGATCGACATTGTAGAGAGAAACAAAGACTATTGCATTATATCCAAAGAAAACAGTGAAGTGGCACTGTATGACAGACTGATCCTTAACAGTTCTACGGTATCTGAAGGACAGGTTATTTATTAAGATAGCGAGGTGACTGCCGTGAATCTGGCACAGAATCTGGAACATGTAAAAGAAAGAATCGCATTGGCCTGCGAGAGGGTAAACAGAGATCCTGATGAGGTGACCCTCGTGGCTGTCAGTAAGACAAAGCCCCTTTCCATGATTGAAGAACTCATTGATGTCGGACAGATGGATTATGGAGAAAACTATGTGCAGGAGATTACAGAAAAGTATAAGAAAGTGAAATGTCCGGTGCGCTGGCATATGATCGGGCATCTGCAGACGAATAAGGTCAAGATGATTCTGGATAAAACCGTGTTAATCCATTCCGTAGATTCTGTTCATCTTGCCAGCAGAATAGAAAAAGAGGCGGCGAAGAAAAATATTATTGTTCCGATTCTGATCCAGGTAAACATAGCGCAGGAAGATACCAAATTTGGATCGTCTACAGAAGAGTTGCTGGATATGATTGAAGAAATATCCCGATATCCCCATATTCGGGTCCGCGGATTGATGACAAGTGCCCCTTATGTGGAGAATCCTGAAGAAAATCGTTGTTATTTTCGCAAATTACACAAATTATTTATTGACATTAGAGCAAAAAACCTTCATAATATAAGCATGGATATTTTGTCAATGGGAATGACAAACGACTACGAAGTTGCAATCGAGGAGGGTGCCACGATGATCCGGGTAGGAACGGGAATCTTCGGGCAAAGAGATTATTCCAGATGATCGCAGCTTCCGAAAATATGGAGGGACAATGAAATGGGAAAGTTTGC
>CACZNZ010000306.1 GCA_902782625.1 uncultured Lachnospiraceae bacterium
TCCTGAAGGTTTCCCTGATTAGGGTCTGCACTCCAGAAGATCAGTCCGTCATCCTCCGTCGTATAGGTTCCCAGAAGTACATCTCTGCTATTGCCCAGCGAGAATTTGGAATTAGTGTACCCCGCCATAGACGGATTTTCCTGAATCTGCCTATACAGCTCATCATAATCCGCATCCGTCACACCATTAAAATCAATACGATGCAGTTCAAACACCGCTCCCCCAAGACTCTTCGTGATCCTGTCATGGTCGATCTTATGCAGACTTATCTCAAAGGATCCACCCTGAATGCTTGCATTGGAAAGCTGGATTTTATGATCATCACTCACACTACCACTGTGACTTCCACCGCCGTGCAGTACTGCTGTATTGGTAAAAGTGTCCTCTCCTGCAGCGCGGGCAAAGCAGTCATAGGTTACCGAAATATGTGTTTTATCCGGAAGGCCCGAAATTGTCAAGGTTCTGGAATCATCGTTATAAGAAATACCAATATAGTCCGCATTATGAATCTCTTCATCCGAATCAACAAGAACGATCCTGACACTGTTTGTATCCAGTTCCATGTTCGTGGAAATAACATCCGACAAAGTCAGGGTTCTGCCTGCAGCTGCCAATGTAGCTTTATTCGGGTTGATATCCACACGATAAGAGATTGCTCCGCTGGGATCGTCATACTCATCGATGACCGTACCGTCCGGGCTTTCCCGTGTATCGTCATATTTTTCGATGAATCCTGCTGAAGTGACGGTTACATAGCTGTCATCCTCGAATGAATCTCCTCCCGAGGTAGTGACCTCAGAGATGTTGCCATAGGTTGTTGATCCGGTAGCGGAGCTGGTCAGTCTGTCCCACTCCTCATCCGATATCTTTGTAAAGTAAGTGATTTCGTAGCTCTGTTTATCAAGACCAGTACTGGTTATCGTACTGCTTCCGTACGGGTTTTTAAATGAAATATCCACTGGTCCAAAATGACCGTCTGCAACCGTTACCGACTCGTCCCTTACCAGACCATTTCCTTGTTCGCCACTGGTTCCTATATGAATCGTCGGGTTTTCTTCACTCTTCGTTTCATAATTCAGAAGAGTCAATCCTTCCGGCAACTGATCTTCAAACCAGACCTGTTCAGCATCCTTACCGTAACTAAGTTTTGAAGAGTTAAGCAGAACCTTCCAGGTAATAATACGAGTACTCTCATCGTAAGAGCCTGTTTTTATTAAATCAATATCTTCTGTCTCATATGTTACCGTATCCGTGCCATGTAAATCTCCGATACGTGCATCATTCTTCATTTCAAACCCGTTAGTGATATCTGCCGGGCTGTTATAACAGATGTTGATCGTGATTTCTTCTTCAATTTTCGGGAATGTAAATGAAGCGTCTGCTTTATTTACAAAGTAGTCAACACCTGGCTGAAGAACCGTCCCGGAAGCTGTCGTCACTACAGCATTTGCCATGTCGAATTCTTCTGCTTTACCGGCATAATAGTAAAGTCCGGCATCCGGTGCTTTAATTATGACATCACTCCGATCCGTTCCTTCCACAACGACGATATTTTCCAGCGGATATGCCGATTCATCAGTCTTTCCGACAATAATATTCCAATATACCTGCTTATTGTCCAGATCCCAATGATCAAACTCTTTCCGAATCGTCGGATCATGCGGGGCATCTTTCGGGTATTCAACAGTCACAGTCGTCTCATCGCTCTTGTCATTAATCTGAATCCTGTTGGAAACAGACTGAGCCCCCTGAACACCAGAATTTCTTGCCTCTTCCTCTGAAATGATCACAGCATCGTATTCTACTGTAACAGGACCGTTTCCAGTTCCTTCCGGAAGAACATAGCGGAATACACGGACAAACTCCGTGCTGTAAGCATCATCGTCAAAGTAATCCCAGGCAACGCCATTACTTTCCCACTGTCCGGTCGCTATCGGCATCTGATAAGAATTTCCACTACCAGTCGTAACCGTTACACCGGAAGCCAGCTTCTGAAGATCAGTAAACTCATCTGTAATGGTAATCCCATCCATCAGAA
>CACZNZ010000307.1 GCA_902782625.1 uncultured Lachnospiraceae bacterium
CCGTCAGATACGGGAGAAACAGCGATGTGACAGCTGTCACAGCAACACAGTTACATGCCACCATGTTCTCAGCCTCCTGTCTCGGAATCTCTTCAATCGTTCCCATCTCCCCGGTCCCTGCACTGTGAATCAGATACTGAACAGCCGGTGTTTCCCTTTCAAGCAGTTCCTCTAAAGAGGACAGGTCCTCATTTTTGCAAAGATCCAGACACAGAATCCGGAACTTCTGTCCGGGAAAGTGCTTTTTAAGTGACTCAAGCCGCGCTCTCCTTCTGGCGATCAGCCAGATCTCATCGGCTCTTTTTTCTCTTGCGATGATTTTTACGAACTCCCTTCCCATGCCGGAGCTCGCTCCCGTGATGACTGCGACTTTCATGCGTTTTCCTTTCTATTTTTCGCGGAGGGATCAGACACTCCGGACCGAAACCGATCAGATCCTTTCTCCCTCCTTTGATCAATGCCTCTTTGACCAGTTCATAATTCTCAGGATTCCTGTACTGGATCAAGGCCCTTTGCATATGTTTTTCTTTCATAGACACCGGAACATATACTTTCTTCATGGTTCTCGGATCTATTCCAGTATAATACATACAGGTGGAAATCGTTCCCGGTGTCGGATAAAAATCCTGGACCTGTTCGGACATATAACCAAGATCCCGGATATATTCTGCCAGGGCTATCGCTTCTTTTAAAGTACTTCCAGGATGGGACGACATCAGATAAGGCACCAGATACTGTTTTTTCTTCATCTTCCGATTCGTTGCCTCATAGAGTTTCTGAAACTTCTGATAAACCGCATTCTCTGGTTTCCCCATCAGTGACAGAACTGAATCGCAGATATGCTCGGGTGCCACTTTGAGCTGACCGCTGACATGATATTGGCACAGCTGCCTGATAAAGGCATTAGAGGAGTCAGCCAGCACATAATCAAATCGGATCCCGGAACGGATAAACACCTTTTTAACCCCTGGCAATTTTCTCAGTTTTTTAAGAAGTTCCACGTAATCACTATGATCCGTGTCCAGATTCGGACATGGTTTCGGAAACAGACATTGTCTGTGAGAACAGACACCGGAAGCAATCTGCTTTTTACAGGCTGGATGCCTCATGTCTGCTGTAGGGCCTCCCACATCATGGATATATCCTTTAAATTCCGGATCTTTCGTCATACTCTCTGCCTCCGAAAGGAGTGAGGCATGGCTTCGCACTTGAATCCGTCTTCCCTGATGAAAGGTCAGTGCACAGAAGCTGCATCCTCCAAAACAGCCTCTGCAGCTTGTCAGGGAGAATTTGATCTCGGAAAGCGCCGGAACCCCTCCCGCCTTGTCATAAGAGGGATGCCATCTCCGCGTGTAAGGAAGCTCATAAACTTCATCCATCATGTCCTGATCAAGCGGAAGCGACGGAGGATTCTGCACAATATATTCTTTATGTCTGTACGGCTCCACCAGTCTTTTTCCTGTGATCGCATCGGTATTGTTATACTGTACGGCAAAACTCTTTGCAAATGTTTCAGGCAACTTTCGAATCTCATCCCAGGAAGGAAGCATCTCATATTCCCCCACCAGATCTTCGAGTTCTCTGGCTTTAAACACGGTTCCCCGTACATAGGTGATCTCTTTAACCGGAATCCCCGCCTCAAGGGCCTGGGCTATCTCAAGGACCGATCGTTCCCCCATCCCGTACATCAGCAGATCCGCCCCTGAATCGAGCAGGATCGATCGTTTGATCTTATCGCTCCAGTAATCATAATGTGCAAGCCGTCTCAAAGAGGCTTCGATGCCTCCGATCAGGATCGGTACATCCTTATATGTTTTTCTGACCAGATTACTGTAGACAATCGTCGCCCGGTTTGGACGTTTGGCATATCCTCCTCCAGGTGTATACGCATCCTGGTGCCGTCTCTTTTTAAAAGAGGTGTAATGATTGACCATGGAATCCATATTTCCTGCAGAGATAATAAATGCCAGTCTCGGCTGCCCGCATACGGTAATACTTTTGTCATCCGTCCAGTCCGGCTGGGCGATAAAGGCTACCTTATAGCCTCTCGATTCCAGCAGTCTGGTTATGATTGCCGCACCAAAAGAAGGATGATCCACATAGGCATCTCCGCATATATATACAAAGTCTGCCTGTTCCCATCCTCTCTGACTCATCTCTATTTGATTGACAGGCAAAAATGTGTTTCCTTTGCCCATGGTCTGCCTCGTTTCTATATCCTAAAATATCCTAAATGCTTTATAAGCCGACATCGTTCATCAGGCCCTGGATTTCTTCTTTGGTCAGTTCCCGGAAGTTCCCTTTTCCCAGACTGTCATCAAGGTACAGACTTCCCATGGACAGTCTTTTCAGATAAAGAACCTTTCCTCCGATGGCCTCAACCATTCTTTTGACCTGATGGTACCTGCCTTCCTGTATTGTAATATATACCTTTGTGGCATCTTTGTCATCTGTTTTCAACTGTGCCGGCAACGTCTTTTTTTCGTCTCCAATATCCAGTCCTTCTTCGAACATTTTCTTTTCCCGCTCACCTGCCTCCACATCAAGCAGTGCCTCATAACATTTCTTGACCCCTTTTGCCGGCGAGAGAAGTCTGTGTGCAAGATTTCCGTCGTCCGTCAAAAGCAACAGTCCTTCTGTATCTTTATCAAGCCTGCCCACGGGAGAAAGCTTTTTGTACCTTTTTTCGACAAGATCCATCACGGTTTTATGTTCTGCATCTTTTGTGGCGGTGATTACACCCGCAGGTTTGTGGAGCATCACATAGGTGTGTTCCCGGTATTCTATCGGTGCACCTTCGAATATAACGCTATCCTGCAAAGGATTCACTTTTTGCTCCGGCCGTTTGATCCCATTTCCGTTTACGGACACCAGACCTTTTTTTATCATGGTTTTCGCGTCGCTTCTGCTTAATCCGGTACAAGTGCTGATGAGTCTATCCAGTCGCATTGTTTTCATTGCATCCTCCATGCCGGCTGATATTTATTCTTCATCCTGCCACCGCTGCATTTTCCCCATCCGAGTGGAAAGTCCTCGACACAGAACAGGATATCTCCTTCTTTCTCCGGAAGCATGATCGTCTCGCCTTTGAGATAGCGGATCACGCGATCATCGCCAATCGGAAGACAGACGCTGCCGTCATAATCCTCCGGTTTTAATGCCATGGCAAGTGCCTGTGAAGGCTCAAACCGTTTCTTTTTACATTCGCCCAGGAACAAGCCGGTCCGAAGCATACGAAGCCTTTTAAAATCCGGACAGGCTTCCGGCAGCAGATACGCCTTATCCTGATTCATATAGATTCTTTTTTTTATACTTCTTCCACCTCTGATATGTGAAAGAAACTCTTCCATGGGTTCCGGAATGGCACATTTTTTTATATCGATATTTTTGAATGTGTGATCTGGCTTGTGATTTTCCCGTTCTGAATCTTCAGATTTTCTAAAAAGCGCTGCAAATTGTCCTTCTCCTTCTATAAGGTGTGACCAGAATCTTCGGCAATGTTTATATCCTTTTCTTCCTGATTCGACACCTTCTGACTCTGGCAATGGACAAAGTTCATAGTCTGGTCTGTGATGCAGAAAATATGCCACATTATCCTCATTTTCTTCTTCCGAATAGGTACAGGTGGAGTAGAGGAGATAGCCTCCCGGCCTAACCATCTCCGCTGCAAGATCAAGAAGATCGCTCTGCAGCTTTGCATATCGTTTTACTTCAGAAAGGCTCCATTCCTGTGCCATCCTTGGTTCCTTCCGAAACATCCCTTCTCCAGAACAGGGAGCATCTACAAGGACAGCATCAAAGTATCCTTTCCATCTTCCGGCCAGTCTTGCAGGGTCCTCACAGCTTACAAGAATATTGGCTGCGCCTGCTCTCTCCAGATTCTTTAGCAGTGTCTTTGCACGGGAAGCACTGATATCGTTAGAGACCAGAAGACCTTCTCCATGAAGTTTTCCAGCCAGTGCAAAAGACTTGCCTCCAGGAGCCGCACAAAGATCCAGCACCTTGTCGCCCGGACGAACCGGCAAATAGGATGCCGGAGCCATGGCACTTGGTTCCTGCAGATAAAAGGCTCCCGCATGATAGAAAGGAGAGACAGACAGTCTTTCCTCCCCCAGATAATAATATCCGTCTTTTGTCCAAGGTACCTGTTTTACCTCTTCCACCAAAAGAAACCGGCGAATAAAATCCGCCGGTTCTGCTTTTAATGTATTCATACGCAAGGTCTGTCCATAGCCGTCCCCTGCAAAATGTGATACATATGTGGGATAGCTATCCCCCAACATTTCTTTCATTCTGATTAAATATTCTTCCGGAAAATTCACGATCTGCCTCCGAAATACTCAGGTTAGAAAATACTCTGTGCCCTGTAGCCCTCTGAAATAATATCAAGCTGCTTTGCAAAATGCTGCAGTTGAACCAGATCATCAAGAACATAGACCTTATAGAATTCATCCTGGATCTTGGCAATCTCTCGTTCATTCGCGAGCTTGTAAAGGTTCTGTATATTACTCAGAATATCACGTACCAAGATCTCTTTGTTCCGGTGGGAATTCTGTGCATCGAGAATCTCATCTCTGACATCACTCATGGCCCGGTCAAGATCCACCGTTGCCTGGGACGCATCGATCAGCTTCTGCTGCACATGCTGCGGGATATTCTCTTTGTACTTATACTGAAGAGAATGCTCTATCGTTGCCCAGAAATCCATTGCCATAGTCCGGATCTGAATCTCCACATGAATCTTCTTCGGTCCGTCAATGGTATCGACTGTATAATAAATGATCATATGGTAACTGCGATATCCACTGATCTTGGCATGACGGATATAGTCCTTCTCATATTTGACTTCCATATCGGTCCGGCCCCGAATCAGATTCACCACTCTGTCGATATCCTCTACAAACTGGCAGGTTATACGGATACCGGCGAGATCTTCAATCTTTTCTTCAATCTCATTCATCAGGACACCTTTCCGGTTCATCTTTTCGAGAATGCTGACGATGTCTTTCACACGTCCGTCAACTTCTTCGATCGGAGAATATTTTCCCTTCATCCGATGTTCTCTGATGACATGATTAAATTTTAACAACAATTCATCTACTGCAAGCTGATAAGGATCAAGCAGTTCTCGCCATAACTGTATCTCCATCATCTACACCCCCCAAATGTGCCCGGTTATTCAAATCCCGGATCCTGCGGCAGGTTCTCCTGTGATGCCGCTTCCACAGCAAGCGCATCAGCACGTTCATTCTCCGGGTGACCGGCATGGCCTTTCACCCAGTGATATGTGACCTGATGAGGCTTAGCCGCTTCCAGCAGCCGCTTCCACAGATCTGCGTTCTTTACTTCGTGGTTTGCACCTCTCTTCCAGCCTTTCTCCACCCAGCTGTCAATCCAGTGCTCGTTAAATGCTTTTACAAGATATTGAGAATCGGAATACAGATCCACCTCACACGGGCGGATCAGCGCTTCTAGTCCGGTTATAGCCGCAAGAAGTTCCATCCGATTATTGGTCGTATTCTGAAATCCACCGGAAAGTTCTCTGTTGTGTGTCTTTCCTTTTGGATCGATATATCGAAGAATCACCCCGTATCCTCCCGGTCCGGGATTCCCCAAAGATGAGCCATCCGTGTAGATTGTGACTTTCATGCATGGCTCCTTTCTGCTACATCCTCATGCCAGGATTGCTTCGCCGCTTCATCCTCATGTTTTGGCGGGTCAAAAGCTCAATTGGTCATGCTCATGCAAGCATGGCATGACTTATCGAGTTTTTGACCCTGGTTTCATAATCATATTAACATAATATGCAATTAAATGCAAGATTTTCCTTTTCATTTCCATGTGTGTATGTTACACTGGTAGTGTAATCAGGAGGATTTTGCTATGATCTCTATGACGATCAATGACAGGAAAACATTTATGGCGCAGTTGTTAAGCGGATCTTTTTTTGATCCGTTTTTTCTCGTGGAGGCGACGGTCCGTATGGGGATCACCCACCATATCGACGGTCGTCTGAACCGTGATTTCTATGATTGCGACCAGTCTCTGTCGAGGGAGTACTGTCTCTGGAAGGAGGCGCGTGGTTACCTCTATGAGATCGTCAAAGGTAAGCGTCAGCCTGCGGGCATGAAGATCGTTCTTGCCCTTGCGCCTTCTATGGTTGATCGTCTTGTGAGTCAATGCGGATCGTTTCGCAAGGAGGAAATCAGTGGGATGTTTCTCAACATCCATTTTTCTCCGCAGCAACTCCAGATCACTACCGGAATCTCCTATCATTGCTTCACGATGGACAAGTCTCTTGAACATCTTTTTGATGATGCCATGAAAGAGTTTCTTGCTCCTTTACTTTAACATGGTAGGCGCTTCCTGAAGCTGTTTATCTTTTGATTCGTCTTTTCGGGCCGCTTCCATTTCTTCTGGTGTCATCTCTACTTTTTTATCCGGCTCAATTCCTTTTTTATGGATATCATTTCCTTTCGGGGTATAATATTTAAACACAGTAAATTTGATAGCAGAGCCGTCTGAAATCGGCATGATGTTCTGCACAACCCCTTTTCCGTATGTTTTTGTTCCCACTATTTCGGCAGCATCATAATCCTTCAGACATCCCGTCATAATTTCGGAAGCACTTGCTGTAGCTTCATTGACAAGTATGATAATGGGAAGAGTAAGAACTTCCGCGCTGTTGCTGTTATAATCTTTTTCCTCGCCATATTTGTCTTTGGTGTACACCACCAGTTTATCCTTCGGGATAATCCGGGAAACCATATTTACACTGGAATCGACGAGACCGCCGCCATTGTTTCGAAGATCAATGATCAGTCCTTTCATTTTCTGTTTCAGAAGTTGATCTATGGCTTTATTGAAGTCTTCATCAGTATTCTCGATAAATTCAGTCACCTTGATATATCCGATATTATCTTTTTTCATCTCAAAAGAGACAGTATCAAGTGTTATACTGGCCTTTTTGATATTGAAGTCAAGGATCTTATTATCCCTGCTGATCTTAAGGACTGCATTTTTACGGTCGGGTCTTCTGATCTCGTTTACGACCTCGGACAGATCCATACTAACTGTGTTCTTATCATTGACAGACACGATCAGATCTCCCTGGCGGATTCCGGCATTGTAGGCGGGCTGCCCTTCAAATGAGGCTTCTACCATCACATATCCGGTGTCTGTATCTTTCATGACTGTCACACCGATTCCCTCATAAGATCCGGAATCTTCTTCCATCAGTCTCTTGTATTCGTCCGGAGAGTAGTATTCTGCATAGGGATCTTCCAGACCTGCTATAAATCCTCTGTATATCCCTTCTTCCATTTTTTCAGGTTTAATGGGGTCGAGGTAATACTGATCCACATACAGTTTCAAAAGCTGAAGTTTCTGATCCACTATATTCATATTCATGTTTTCTGCCTCTCCCGTCGAACTCTCAGCGGCTTTGTTTCTGCCGGCACCGAGCAGGGTATATCTCCCTGCATGGAATCCGATCCAGGCTGCAATTACAATCAAAAGCAGGCAGAAAATACCGCGAAATATTCCTGACTTCTTTTTCTTAGGCTGTTCTGTCTCTTCATAATGATCGTATTGATTCTGATCCATCATTTTTCCTCCATCCTTGGTATTATTTTCTATAAACGCACGCAAGCCTCCCGCGAACCGTTTTACACAATACGCGGAAGGCCGTGATCTGATCCTGTATTATCTTAAGATTAATAACCACTGTTTTCCATATACTTCATATATTTTACGACCATAAGCGCAATCTTGAAAGTGATGGCATCTTCAAAAACCCTCAAATCAAGACCGGTACTCTTTTGCAGCTTATCCAGGCGATAAACCAGTGTATTCCTGTGAATATACAGCTGTCTCGATGTCTCGCTGACATTGAGATTATTCTCAAAGAACTTATTGATCGTCTGAAGTGTTTCATCATCAAATTCATCCGGAGAACGGTTCTCAAAGATCTCCTTGATGAACATTTTACAAAGCGGAAGCGGGAGTTGGTAGATCAGCCTTCCGATTCCAAGACTGCTGTATGCAACAACATTTTTATCAGGATAGAAGATCTTGCCCACATCCATAGCCATCTGAGCTTCTTTGTACGACCGGGACACTTCCTTAATCTCCCCGACGATCATGCCGAAAGCAACATGAACCTGTGTCACTGCTTCGGTGTTCAGCATATCCACGATAACCTGTGCTGTCTTGGCAAGCTCTTCGTAGCCCTCATTGCCTTTGACTTCTTTTACAAGGATAATATTACGCTCATCCACCGCTGTTATAAAGTCTCTGGTCTTCGCCGAGAAAATGTTCCGGATCGTCTCAAAAGGATTATTATCCCTGTCATTCTTTGTCTCGATGATAAAAACACATCTCCGGGCATCTGTCTCAATATGCAGTTTTTTTGCTCTGTTGTATATATCCACCAGCAAAAGATTATCGAGCAGAAGATTTTTGATAAAATTATCTTTATCAAAACGTTCTTTATAAGCTACTAAAAGATTCTGAATCTGGTAAGCAGCCATCTTACCGATCATATAAACATCATCTGTCTCGCCTTTGACCAGAACAATGTATTCCAGCTGATTTTCATCAAAAACTTTAAAAAACTGATATCCCTGAAGAACCTGACTCTCTGCAAGAGACTCCGAAAACACCAGAACAGCCTCTTTATACTCATCCACATGGTCGAGCGTAGATGCGAGCGCCTTTCCGTCAGTATCCATCACACACAGATCTATTCTTGTAATTGCTTTAATGCCATCAATCGTATCTTGTAATATCTGATTCGATATCATCGCTATCGCTCCTTATCTTTGTCTCAGTACATGTATCTTTAAACTATTTTAATACATTTTCTACAAAAATAAAAGAGGAAATGCGTAAAAATTGCACTTCCTCCAGATGTTTTTTTTAATACAGATTGGGAAATAAACATAAAAAATAATTATTTCATCAATCTTTCACAACACATTTAACAAAAGTAGTCGAGTCACGAAAAAAGATTGCACAAATTCTCGATTCACTCAGATTCATACTCGTCATCTTCCATCTTAAGCTGCGTGTGGGAAGCTGCCTCATTCTCCAGGCGGCTTTGCCTCGTGCCTTTATCACGGATCCACTGATACAGTCCGGTAAGATGGAGTTTTTTGATCAGCTCGGGTATGTCACGGGACTCCACGATCTCATTCAGACAGCTGATACAGATACAAAGATGTGTATTCATCATAGACTGATAATTCCTCAGAAACTCCATCTGTCTTTCA
>CACZNZ010000308.1 GCA_902782625.1 uncultured Lachnospiraceae bacterium
AGTACACCAAACACAATAGCATCTGAAAGCTCAGATGAAATATAAGCTCTTCCAAAGATCTCAATGACGCCAAGCAGGATTCCTCCGAGCATCGCCCCCGGAATGGAGCCGATTCCCCCGAATACCGCAGCCGTAAAAGCTTTGATACCGGGCATTGCTCCGGTCGTAGGCATCAGTGCAGGATAGGAAGAACAAAGTAATACGCCGGCAATGGCAGCCAGCCCTGAACCGATGGCAAATGTCATGGAAATCGTAGAGTTGACATTAATACCCATAAGCTGTGCCGCTCCGTTATCCTCAGATACGGCACGCATTGCTTTCCCCATTTTCGTTCTGGAAGTAAACAGTGTCATGCAGATCATAATCACGATACAGGCAATCATCGTAAGAATCGATTCTGCTGTAATCGTCAATTCTCCGCCAAACAAAGACAGCCCTTTGACTCCCTTTACGATGGATGTGAATACTTTGGGCGCGCTGCCCCAGATCAGAAGAGCACTGTTCTGAAGGAAATACGACACGCCGATCGCTGTGATCAGAACTGCCAGAGAACTGCTCCCCCGCAGTGGTTTATAGGCCAGCCCCTCAATCAGAATACCCATGGTAGTGCATACGATGATCGCAAGAAGCAGGGCAAGCCATGGGGAAAGATGAAGGTAGGATGTCGCACAGAAGGAAATATAGGCGCCTACCATAATGACATCCCCATGGGCGAAGTTCAGCATCTTGGATATACCATATACCATCGTATAGCCCAGAGCAATAATGGCATATACACTTCCGAGACTTAAACCATTCACTAAATTAGACAAAAAAATCATTCGGTCATTCCTCTATTCGTAACAAGGCGCCGCTAAACGCAGCGCCTTATTGTAGTTATCTGATATAAAACTGTTTTCTCATATCGATTAATCGATATCTTTATATTTTCCATCCTCAATGATACAGACTGTCGGAGTCTTATTGACTTCACCGTTTTCACTCCAGGTCATTCCTGCGCCGGTGATTCCGTCATAGGTGAAACCGCCTGTGATGGTCTGGATCATCGTATCACAAATCTCATCATTCGCTTTATCCGGTGTGAGTTTTGCTTCTACAAATGCATTGTACAGAGCATAGATTCCGTCATATCCGTCTGCTGCAAACTGATTCGGGATATCGCCGTATTTATCCTGATACTTCTTTACGAAGTCTGCGACATTCTCATCCTCAGACCAAGGGTTAACCGGTGTCTGAAGATAAACGCCCTCTGCAAGACTGGTGTCAAAACCTTCCATATCAAGGATTCCGTCCATACCGTCTACTCCAAAGAATGTGGTATCATAATTCATGTCTTTTGCCTGTTTCAGGATTACAGAAGCAGGTGTGTAGTAGATTGGAAGAAGAATCAGGTCAGCACCTGCAGACTTGCAGGATGTCAGCTGAGCACTGTAATCAGCATTGGTATCATCCGGATAAGTTTCTTCTGCAACAAGCTCCATTCCTTTAGAAGCGAGCTCTTTCTTAAATGCATTGAAGATACCGGTGGAATAAGCATCAGAGTTGTTGTAGATCGCAGCAACCTTCTTGTCGGAGAAGTTCTTTGCGATATTGTCCGCAGCCTTCACACCCTGGTTAGGATCAGTGAAGCAGATCTGGAATGCATTATCTTTTCCTGCAGTAACATCTGCGGAAGAAGCAGACGGAGTCATAAGAAAGATTCTGTCAGAGTTTGCTTCAGCAGAAACAGCGATACAGGAACCTGTCGTTACGGAACCCATGATCATCTGAACGCCCCAGTCTTTTAACTTATTATAAGCATTCACGCCCTTCTCGCCGTCCGCCTCGTCGTCTTCCATCTTAAACTCCACCTTAAAGTCAGGATTGGAAGCATTGATCTCTTCTACTGCAATCTCAGCACCCTGTTTTACAGACATGCCGTAGATGGAAGCTCCGCCTGTAAGAGGGCCGGTACCGCCAATCTTGAGAACAGCATCGTCTCCACCTTCACTGGAGCCGCCTGAGCCTGAGCTGCCGCCGCAGCCAGCAAGCAGTCCGACAGCGAGCATCATTGTCATCGCGAAAACAATAATTCTTTTCATCATGTTACATCCTCCTCATCATATGTATTACATGCCGCTGCAGGCAAAGCACGCCTTTACCTGCAAATGCTGTATATTATTTTACACCATGTAACGGACAAAATCAATATTTGCTGTAAGGATTTCGTAAACTGAATATCACAGATTATTAATAAGACAGGATTTCTGTTCCATCCTCTGTGACAAGCAGTGTATATTCCCACTGGGCAGAAGGCAGACCGTCAAGGGTACGTATCGTCCATCCGTCATTTTCGTCCTCATACACATCCGGTTTGCCCATATTTACCATCGGTTCAATCGTAAATGTCATGCCGGGAACAAAGAGAATTCCTTCATCCGGCATTCCGATATGATTGACCCATGGATCTTCGTGAAATCTCACACCACATCCGTGTCCGCCGATTTCCCTGACGATGGTATAGCCGTTCTCCGTCGCATGTTTGTTGCAGGCATAGCCCATATTACCCATGGTCCCCCAGGGGTTTGTCGCAGCTACTGCCAGATCCAGACATTCTTTTGTCACTTCAACCAGTCTGCGTTTTTCTTCCGATACCTCTCCTATGCAGAACATTCTCGAAGCATCTCCATAAAACCCATTGTAGATCGTCGTACAATCGATATTGACGATATCTCCACTCTTTAGAATACGGTTATCATCAGGAATCCCATGGCACACTACTTCATCAATAGATGTGCATACACTTTTCGGATATCCCTGGTATCCCAGGCAGGCGGGAATCCCGCCGATCTCTCTGGTGTAATTCTCGATAAGCCGGTCGATTTCTCCTGTACTGATCCCCTCTTTTACGTAAGGCGTGATATAGTCAAGGACCATCGTATTCTTCTTTCCGGCTTCCCGGATTCCTGCAATCTGTTCCGGTGTCCGGATCATGGCATGATTCGGTACATCATACCCTCTGCTTTGATAATCATTGATTCTGTTGTCAAAAGACATATGACATTGTTTGTATTTTCTGCCACTGCCACACCAGCATTTATCATTTCTGCCGATTTTCATCGTTTTCCTCCTGTATATCATATTTTTCAAAACTCGCTCGCGCGTCCTGACGACGGATTCGGGTCAGCTTTGCTGACATAACTGATTTATTATAGTACAGATTGACAAAATAAACAAGGCAGGCAAAAAAGAAAAGAGCCC
>CACZNZ010000309.1 GCA_902782625.1 uncultured Lachnospiraceae bacterium
CAGCCATAATAGCGCTCGGAACCCAGATCGATAACTCCCTGATAACCATTTCTCATGGCCGAGCTCGGAAACTTCAGATCAGGTTCTTCCTTATAGGCGCCCTCCAATTCCTCCGGCAGGGAGTATATTTCCCCCTCCTTAGTAGCCATGCAGCAAAAGCCCTTGCTTCCGAAGAGTCCTCTGGACATGACCAGGCTCCAGCCGGAAAGCTTATCTTTCTCATCATTCATCAAAGCGTAATAGGAGGATTCCCTGTGAAGAATCAGGATCCGTTCCGGGCCGATATAGCATGAGATAAAAAGAGAGGGATCGTCGAATTCAATCTGCAAGTTATCCAGGGTCTCCTCATCAAAGGCCATATACATCATCCAGTCGTCCAGAACCTCGGAGGCCGGCCTTTCTTCCGACACGGTTCTGATATCCTCAAACCCGATGCTTTTGAACAGGGCTTCGTCGGCCCTGTCATCAGATGCAAGAAGAATGTCCCCGGAGGAGTTGATGATATAGGCTCCCTTGGCGTGAAAAGTTTCACAGAGCTCCTGAAGGGATTCCCCGGACTCTTCCTCATGGATATCGTGATCAAGATAATAGACCGCCAGCTTCGCGATCTGCTGCTCAGACCAGTTATGCTGCTTTGCGTCATTTTCCTGATTGCGGTCCGTCTGGATCAAGGTACTCGAGAGCTTCCTGAGCGTGTCGTCTATGGTGACGCTGTACCATTTCTGGACGGCCATCTGCACCACAAAAAGGCCGGTCACCAAAAAAGCGATGATCACGACCGCTTCCACCGCTCTCAGTACGAGATTGCGCTTTTTAAGGCCTGGGTTCATAAATAAAATCCTTTCGATTTCGTAGGCGGAAACCCACTGCCCTTGGGCGGTGGGAGGAGCCTTGTAAATTCGCAGCCATTAACCTTGATTTTCGATGTACTTTTGTATAGTTGCCGAAGATACTTCACCTATACTACAAGCAAAGTAGCCGTCAGACCAAAATATCTTATATTTCCAATAACACTTGGATAAGAAGTTTGGATATCTCTGCCACAGATAATATGTAGTCTGCTGTTTAATCAATTTTACAATGTTACATACTCTGTCCGTTGTATCGTAGCTTATCAGAAAATGAATATGGTCTTTGTCGGTTTCCATAGCAATAATGCCATAACCTTTGGAGTTGCAGATATCATATATCTTTTGCTTTACATTGTCAGCGATAGAACCCTTAAGTATCTGCTTACGGTATTTAGTAACGAGAACTATATGCACTTTAAGACTATACTTACGCCTGTTGTGGCGATTATATCTGTTATCCATAGGCTTTATTTATGGTAAAGTTTCAACCTTTACAGAAACTCCATTGTTGGTATCGTAATCGTCCACTATGAGTGTTCCATTATCAATCTCAACTTCGTAGCCTGCTTCTTCTAAGGCTTTGATTATTATATTTTTAACTTTGTTTTCCATAATGTTATCTCCTATAATCGATTGACTTACACAAATGATTATTATAATATATATTTAGTGAAATATCTACGAGGTAAGTCTATGGAGCAGATGACAGTTACAGCAAAAATTCAGATTGTGGCAACGGCAGACGATAGGGTTTTACTTGATAAAACCATGTCTGCATATTCTGATGCCTGTAATTATGTATCTGACTATGTGCTCCGGACTCACGACCTTAAACAGTTTTCTCTTAACAAGGCCATGTATTCTACGCTTCGTGAGATATTTGGCTTAAAATCTCAGATGGCGCAGTCTGTATTCAAGACCGTTATCGCAAGATATAAGACCATTCTTGACAATCAGAAAGAGTGGATTAAACCATCTTTCAAAAAGCCTCAGTATGACCTTGTTTGGAACAGGGATTATTCCCTTACACAAAACAGTTTTTCTGTAAATACACTGAATGGTCGCGTTAAACTTCCCTATTTTGCCGAGGGAATGTCAAAGTATTTCAACCATGACATCTTTATGTTTGGTACTGCTAAGCTTGTAAAAAAACACGGCAAATATTTTTTACACATCCCTGTCACTTATGATGTCGAGGAA
>CACZNZ010000310.1 GCA_902782625.1 uncultured Lachnospiraceae bacterium
CTTGTATTTGAAACAAGTTCCGGCAGAGAATTTCCATCGGATCTGTCTTCCTATGCACTGATCATTCATTGTGGCGGATGTATGCTAAACGAAAAAGAAATGATGTACAGAATGCATAAAGCGATGGATGATGGAATACCATTTACGAATTACGGAACGGCAATCGCCTACATGAAAGGAATTCTTGAAAGAAGTATTGCGTATGTTCCGATAGAATCATAACAACCAGAAAGGATGCTTACTATGAAAATCTATATGATCCGCCATGGAGAAACCAGGCTGAACGAAACAGGACGCCTACAGGGACGTATCGATGAGCCACTCAATCAAAAAGGGGAAGAACTTGCGAGACTAACAGGAGAAGAATTCCATGCCGTTCCCTTTGACCTTGCTTTTTCCAGCCCCCTAAAGAGGGCTTATGATACAGCCAGACTGTTTTTATCTGCCAATGACAATCCGATTCCGGAAATCAGGACGGACAGCCGACTGCTGGAGATTGACTGGGGAGCCTGGGACCTCCTCGGTTGCATCCCATCAAATTTCGAGATTCCTGATAAAGAAGAATATAAAGCTTTTAAAATCGATCCTTGGAACTATCATCCGGATAACGGTGGAGAGACCATCCATGATGTGGCCCAAAGAACCAAAGATTTTTTCCAGTGGCTGACTTCCCATGAAGAGTGGAAAGACTTTACAGTCCTTGTATCAACGCATGGGTGTGCAGGAAGAGGATTTCAATGTAATTTTTTTGAGAATAATGATGACTATTGGCGGGGGACCGTTCCTCCGAACTGCTGCGTGAGCATAGGGGAAGTCGATGAAAAAGGGGCAAGAATGTATGTCCTTGATCATGTCAGCTACGATAAATCTTTAATATACAACCCATATGCATTTGAGGAGTAGTTATGTCAGAGTCCAAATCTATTCTGCAAAGTTCATGGTATCTCTATGCTACAGAATTCTTTGCCGGCATGGCTGTGATGGCAGTGGAACTTGGTGCTAGCAGGCTTCTTGCTCCGTACTTCAGTTCATCTCAGATTGTCTGGACGATCATCATCGGAACCATCATGATTGCCATGGCGCTTGGTAATATCTTCGGAGGGCGCAGCGCAGACAAAGATCCCAACCCTGATCATCTTTATAAGAGAATCCTGATTGCGGCGGTATGGATTGCTGCCATCCCCTTATTCGGGAAATATATCATCATCGGCATCACAGGACTGCTCGTCGTAACGGTCAGCACCAACCTTTTGATCTGGGCGGCCTTTCTGGCATGCATGATTGTCTTTGTTTTTCCATTGTTTCTGCTGGGGACTGTAACCCCGTCTCTTGTAAAATACTCTGTACGTAATCTGGAACACAATGGCAAGATTGTCGGGAATCTGGGCGCTTTCAATACAGTCGGCAGTATCATCGGAACCTTTATGCCTACTTTTCTGACAATACCGACCGTTGGGACCGCTGTAACTTTTTTGATCTTTTCTGGGATTTTGCTGGTATTATCTGTCGCTTATTTTCTGGCAGAAGGAAGAAAGCGGGCTCTTTGTCTGATTGGCGCTGTTTTATTTGTCATTTTTGCTGTCTTTGGCAATTCCGACAGTTTTGCTTTCTGGGAAAATGATCTGGCCTACGAAGGGGAATCCGTCTATAACTATCTACAGGTAAGAGACACGAAAGAATCCACAATTCTTTCTACGAATGTCCTCTTTGGCGTCCAGTCGATCAGGATGAAGACAGATAAACTGACTGGTATGTACTATGATGTGGCACTGGCTGCTCCTGTCATGGCAGATCTTGCAAAAAGAGAGTCTCCTTCCGTTTTAATTCTGGGGATGGGAACCGGAACCTTTGCCGCACAATGTAAAGAATACTTCCCTGACAGCTTTGTAGAGGGCGTAGAAATCGATGAAAAGATAACGAAACTGGCCAGAAGCTATTTTGCACTGTCAGATGAGATACCGGTCCATACTTATGACGGCAGAGCATTTCTCAATGTTTCAAAACGCCGGTATGACGTCATTATGGTTGATGCCTACCAGGATATCACGATTCCGTTCCAGATGAGTTCGACAGAATTTTTCTCTCTGGTAAAAAGTCATTTGAAGCCGGATGGTGTTCTTGTTGTAAATATGAATATGTATACGGAGGATAAGGATAGTATCAATGCATATCTTGCTGATACTATTGCCGGTGTGTTTAATCACGTCGCAACCATCGATGTAGAAGGATCCACGAATCGTGAACTCTTTGCCTGTATGCATGAAAGACCGGAAAAACTCCTAAGCCGCAATACTCCTTCTGTTCAGGACGACAGACTGCGTATGCTCGCATTAGATCTTGAGACCAGAATAAACCGGTATCAATCAGGAGGCTATGTATTTACGGATGATAAAGCCCCGGTGGAACTTATGGGGATGAGAGTGATCGACAGTCTCATACAAAATGAGCTGTCTTACTATAAAGACAGGTTCAGGAAAGAGGGAATCACAACATTTTTAAAAGAAATGCAGGAATAGATCATCAATGATCGAGAATTTTTGCAAGCAGTTCAAAATATTGATTCAGGAGTTCTTTCATCTGAGGTTCTTTGCTTTCCAGTACAGCCTGTAAAGATACAGGAATGAGATTCCGGCGTGCCTGGTCATCAAAAGAGTATCCACGGATGAGATAATCAAGACTGACATGAAAAAGATCGGCAATTCGGATCAGGCGATCCAGAGACAGACCGGCAATTCCTCTTTCTACTTCGCTGCAGTGTTTGTTGGAGATACTTAAGTATTCCGCCAACTGCGCCTGTGTCATCTTCTTTTTTTTGCGAAGTATAGCAATCCGGTTGCCAATGTCCGTGTAATTCATAAAGAAATCCTCGTCATCATAAAGTATTTTTTTTACTCTATCATAAATATATTGAAAAAACAATATTGCTCTGATATGATGATTTGGAAAGAACAGGAGGGATAAAATTGAAAAAGGTAATAACATATGGAACCTATGATCTTCTTCATTACGGACATACCAGGCTTCTGGAAAGGGCCAAGGCTCTTGGGGATTATCTGATCGTAGGTGTAACCAGTGATGATTTTGATAAAACAAGAGGAAAAATTAATGTAGAACAGTCTCTGAATGAGCGTGTACAGGCTATCAAGGAGACAGGGATTGCAGATGAAGTAATCATCGAAGAGTATGAGGGCCAAAAGATCGATGATATCATCAAGTATGATATCGATATCTTTGCCATTGGGTCGGACTGGGCAGGATATTTTGATTATCTGAAAGAATACTGCGAGGTAGTTTATCTTGATCGGACCAAAGGAATCTCCAGTTCACAGCTCCGTGAGGAGAGAGCTTCGGTAAGACTTGGTATGGTAGGCAGTTCACCAATCCTTGCTAAGATGGCAAGAGAGGTAAGCTATGTCAATGGTGTAACACTTCATGCAGTATGTACGGATGATATTGCTCATCTGCCTGAAGAAATGTCAATCGATCTGGTTACCTCGGATTATGAGGCCATGCTTGCTCATGTGGATGCTGTTTATGTCCACTCGGATCCTGCTTCACACTATGAACAGGTAAAGAAAGCGCTCGAGGAGAAAAAACATGTTCTGTGTGAAACTCCCGTAGCTCTTTCAAAAGAGGAAACTTCCAGTCTTTATGCTCTGGCAAAGGAACAGGGCGTGATTTTGATGGAAGCACTGAAGACAGCCTATTCTCTTGCATATCAGAGACTTCTGGTACTCCTGAAAAGCGGTAGGATCGGAAGAATCGTCTCTGTGGATGCAACCTGTACAAGTTTGAGAGATATCGAGGGTGATGCATCTACCAGATTTGCACCGAAATGGAACAGTATCTGTACCTGGGGACCGACAGCCATGCTTCCTGTATTCCAGTTCCTTGGCACCGACTATAAAGAAAAGAGGATCACCAGTCAGATGGATCCAGTCAAAGAAAACTACGATCTGTTTTCGAAAATTGATTTCCTCTATGAAGATGCTGTGGCATCTATCAAAGTGGCCAAAGGTGTAAAGTCGGAGGGTGAGCTTGTGATATCCGGAACCAAAGGATATCTGTATGTACCTGCTCCCTGGTGGAAAACAGATTACTACGAGACAAGATTTGAGAATCCTGCGAATAATAAAAGATACTTCTATCAGCTTGACGGAGAAGGAATCCGCTATGAGATCGTTGCATTTGCCAGAACCATCAACAGCGATGTGAATCTCAGCCGAATCGACGAAGAAATGTCTATTGCTTTTGCCGGAGTGCTTGAAGATTTCTATGCAGGAAAAGACTGTGTGCGAATCAATGTGGCACCTGATGCGGAAGTGACAACAACCGTCCAGGCCTGACAGTTCGTTTTTGATCACCGTCCTGCTTATGCGATGAGGAGCAAAGGCAGGGCGGTTTTCCTTAAATACAAAGGAGAGCAGTATGTTTCAATGTGCCAACTGTGGAGGGAATCTTCGGTTTGATATCCCGACCCAGAAACTGTTATGTGACTATTGTCAGAGTGAATATGATTGTTATGATGTGTCGGAACATGACAATGCAGGGACATCGGAGTCCTATCAGGTCAATGTCTTTACCTGTCCTCAATGTGGGGGAGAAATCATAGGCACAGACCAGAGTGCCGCAGAATTCTGTTCCTACTGTGGTTCCTCCGTTGTTTTGGAAAAAAAGCTTCGCGATGAGAAACGTCCTTCGAAGATCATTCCTTTCCAGAAAACAAAAGAAGACTGTAAGAAAGCATATACCAAAGAATTACGCAGAGCTCTGTTTGCACCGAAATAGCTGAAAAATCCGGAATACCTGGAACGGTTCCGTGGGATTTACATGCCCTACTGGTCCTACAGCTTTCATCATGACGGACCGGTGGAACTGAGCGGAACAAAAAGTTACTCCAAAGGAGATTATGACTATACTGACTACTACAATGTCACAGGAGATCTTCATGGAGATTATGAGGGGATC
>CACZNZ010000311.1 GCA_902782625.1 uncultured Lachnospiraceae bacterium
AAATATCGAACCATCCCCAGAAGATCGGCAGTGTTTCTGGCAAAGCGGGAAATGGATTTTGTGAGGATCAGATCAATCTTTCCCAGACGACAGTCTTCCAGAAGCCGATTGAGCTCATGACGGGATTGCCATGTGGTTCCCGAGACGCCGGCTTCATAGTATATTTCGGTCAGTTCCCAGTCTTCATGGGCCTGGATCATCTCTTTATAGTGGGCTACCTGCATCTCGATAGATCCCAACTGGTTTGTATGATTGGTTGAGACGCGGCAGTAAGCGGCCGTCCGGATTTTCTTTGCCTTCTTCTCGGGAGAAGATTCCCTGACCGTGATAGAACGGTTCTCATGCGCCTCTTTTTCATAAGGGGAGTGAATATCCGGAACGAAGATACCGCGTTCTCTCTGCGCATCCGGCAGATAAACATTTTTCGTTATCATCTAAACCTCCATTGTGAATCATTAATAATATCATATCACTTTTCAGGGGCTGAATCAATTTGAAACCGCTGTATTTTCCCTTGTCAAAACACAGATAGCGTGCTAGAATAGAGCATTGTTAGTAGCACAAAACCTTGAATGGAGTAGAGAATGTTCAAATCAATTCGATATAGATTAGTAAGTTTCATGTTGCTGGCCGGCCTTTGTGCCGGCGGTTTTCATGTGACGGCAGAAGCGGCACATACAGAAATGACAGCAGAAGATCTGAATTACAATATTGTGATCGATCCCGGCCACGGAGGGATGGATACAGGAGCAGCAGGATATGGAAAGTCTGAATCCAAAAGGACTTTAAAGGTAGGACTTATGCTCAAAGAAGAGCTGGAAAAGTATGATCATGTCAATGTGTCGATGACCAGAACAAAAGATGAATGGGTAAACCTGCATGATCGTGTAAAGATTGCAAAAAAAAAGAAAGCGGACTTGGTAGTCAGTCTGCATTTTGACGGCTGGTCAGGTGTGGGATACAGCAATGGCAGCAGTGTTTTTGTGGCAAAGAAAGGAAGCTACCGAAGGAATCTGGCCAAAGCGGAGGCGCTTCTTGGCAGAAGTGTTCTCCAGGAGTTAGAAGGTATCGGCCTGCGCAACAGGGGATTGATACGGAAAAAATCTGCCAATGTCAAACGATATCCGGACGGATCTCTCGGAGACTATTCCGCCATCATTCGTGACGGGATGAAGGCCGGTATTGCCTGTATCCTGATTGAGCATGCATTTATAGATAATTATGAAGATTATATTCTGGCGCTTTCCTCCACTGAGAAGATGAGGAAAGTAGCTCATGCTGACGCTATGGGAATCGTCAGATATCTGCAGCTACGTGAAAGTGCAACGGGTAATATCCCTCAGGCTACGGTCAGAAGAGGGGTCAAACTGGTCTGTGATGCCGAGCAGGGTTCAGACATTGGCCTTTTCAGAAAGAAAGCTGCAATCGCAGAGTATGAAAAGATGCTGGAGGCCGGGGCAAAGAGATTTGCATCGTACAGAGAAGTCCGGTTTGAACGGGAGACAGCGGAATATGAAGCTGAATCGAAGGCCATGGCAGCCAACTTGAGGGAAGTCAGGGCAAGGACGGATGAAACAGCAAAATGCTTTAATGTTGTCATTTCCCTTTTCATGGCATTTATCCTGTACTGGCTGATCCTGGATACCCACGAACGGTACGGAGAAGGCCCGCTTGTCGATGTCAGAAAACTGCGCGAAGATACTCTGTTATTATGGTCCCGCATTGTTTCACTTACTAAAAAAGTAATTCTGGCATTATGGAATATGATTTGTGCCTTTGGAAAATACGTCTGGGACGGAACCGTTTCGTTCTGCCTGGATGTCAGGAAAGGGAGCATAGCGATTTTTCGGGGAATCAGGCGATGGTTTTCAAAACTGATCAGAAGAATAAAAGTGACGGCTTGCAATATCTATGGTATGATAAAGAAAACCTGCAGAAATACATTAAGCGGCACAAAGTAGAGAGAGGGGTGTGCGGATGGGTTACTCCGGAATTATTGCGGCAGTCATTATTGCGTTGCTGGTAGTATCATTGTTTTTTATCGTCAGAGAAGTCGAACAAAAGAACTGGAAGAAGGCAGTGATATATTCTGTTGTCACGCTGGTCGTCCTGATCATCATACGATTAGTGCTGATGTATATGATTTCGTTGATGTGAATTTTTTGTTGTTGGATTTTATTATAAAACCGTAGTAATAAGACAAGTGTAAAAATGTGATTTCCTGTATTATATTCAATAAGGAATACATTTAGGGAGGAGCATATTATGGTCGGAATTTTATGGTTTTATTTAGATAATTGTCAATATTGCAAAAGAGCAGATACGATCCTGCTTGAACTGCAGAATCAGAATCCTGCCTATGGCGAAGTGCGCATGATCAAAATAAATGAGAAAGAGAGACCGGATATCGCGGCTAAGTTTACACATAGCAAGGTGCCGGCATTCTTCCTCGGCGACAGACTTCTCTATGAGGCAGATGCAGCTGAATCAAGAACACAGATGAAGGAAAATATTGAAAAAGTTTTAAGAATTGCCATCGAAGTTCAGGCTGCATGGGATGCACAGCAGAAATAAGTATCACAGATGGATAGGTTATAAGGTCGTTGCGCTGATTGATTGAAATCGGTGCAGCGACTTTTTTTCGTATAAGTCCAGTCACAATGCAGGGACATCTGACCGCTAGTGGGCAAAGATGGCCGTGCATTAGTGACGACAAGCGTAAACGAGCGTAGCAGTGTGCTGCGAAGCGAGATGACGATTAGAACGGAAAATATTACGATTTAATTAAATATGTTAACAAAACCAGCAATATGTGATAATATAACCGTAACAAACAATCGTTGGTTGGGAGGGGAGTTTGAAATGTTTAAAAAGTATCGTATTGTCTGGTTACTGTTATTATTGATTCTTTGTGCAGCTGCTGTTCCCGGAAAGAAAGTGGAAGTACGGGCCTCAAATCTCCGTCAGCTTAAAGTAAAGGCGCCATGTCTTTCTATGACGAGAGATGAGATCGAATTAAAAAAAGGAAAGAGAAAGTATATCGGTATGCTGGTGTTTGATGCCGAACGTTCCGACATTGTATGGTCTTCGAGCAATAAAAATGTCGCGGTGGTCAACAAACTCGGTATTGTCAAGGGAAAGAAAGTCGGCAAAGCAAAGATCACAGCCCACATCAGAGGAACAGATATCGAAGAGACCTGTGAAGTCAATGTGGTAAACTACAAGATTTACCGAGTCAAGGCAACTGCTTACTGTAACTGTGCAAGCTGCAGCGGTCCGGGACATCCCAGAACTGCGTCTGGAACCTATCCGAAACAGGGAAGGACGCTGGCAGTGGATAAGAGGCTTATCCCGCTGGGAACAAAAATCGAGATGAATGGTCATACCTACTATGCAGAGGATACCGGCGGAGCCATCAAAGGCAAGAAAATCGATGTGTATTTCCACAGGCACAGCGATACCGGAAGATGGGGCGTCAGGTATGTGCTGATCAAGGTTTTTTATGACAAATAACAGTGTAGGGAATACACGGTTTCATTGACTTAAGTGATGTATTATGCTAAAATTTTAGCATAAATAATTACATAAAGTGATGAACATTGTGGTGGATTTAAGGCGATTAGAATAGACAGTGGTGTGCTGTTTATTTTAGTCGCTTTTTTTGAAAGGAGGTTATTTGTGGACTTTGGCCTGAAAGGAAAAAATGCCCTAGTTACGGGGAGCACGAAGGGTCTGGGGCTGGCAATTGTCAAGATCCTCGCGCAGGAAGGAGCCAATGTCATTGTGTCAGGGAGAAATGAGACACAGGCAAAACAGGAGGCAGCGGCTGTACGGGAAATGTATGGCGTAAAGGCCGTCGGTATACCGGCGGACCTCGGAGTTTGCGGTGAGGCAGACAGACTTTTTGAAGAAAGTCTGGCGGCATTGGGAAATCTGGATATTCTGGTAAACAATGCCGGAATCTGGCCGACATCCTACGTCAGAGAAATGGAACCAGAGGATTTTGAAAGTACGATTTATATGAACCTGGAAGTACCATTCCTTTTAAGTAAGAGAATGGTCAATCATCTCGTTGAAAATGAGAAGAAAGGGAAAATCATTCAGATCGTCTCTCAGGCAGCTTTCCACGGCTCAACGACCGGCCATGCGCACTATGCGGCTTCGAAGGGAGGACTTGTGACTTTCATGATTTCTCTGGCGCGGGAAGTGGCTTCTCTGGGAATCAATGTCAATGCGGTGGCACCGGGAATGATGGCCACACCGATGACAAAAGATGCATTGGACAAAAAGGGGGATTATTATAACAGCCGGATTCCGATCGGCAGAGTTGCCGAACCGGAAGAGGTAGCTTACAGTGTAGCATTTCTTGCTTCCGACAAGGCGGATTATCTGACAGGAATCACGATTGATGCCACCGGAGGCATGTTAATGAGATAACAGGAAGAAGGAATAAGGGAGGTTGCAAAATGAGTAATTATCTGATTGGAATTGACGCAGGCAATACATCAAGCAAGGTCGTGATCTTTGATGAGTTCGGAGAGATCAAAGCGGAGGCTGCCACACCTAGTATGAGATTCCAGCAAAGAGGTCCTGGCTTCGAGGAATTTGATGTGGATCAGCTGTGGGCGGATATTGTCGTCTGTATCAAAGGGGCGATCGATAAGTCCGGCGTAGACGCAAAAGATATCAAAGGAATCGGCGTGACTTCATTTGGAAACGGCGTGGTTTTCGTAGGAAAGAACGGGGAAGCGATTGCTCCAGGCTGTTTCTCTCATGACCATCGTGCGGATGATATCATTGCAATGTACAAAGAAGAAGGAACATATGACAAGATCAATGATCTCGTTTTCGGTACATTGTTTGCCGGCGAGCCAGGTCCGATCCTTCGCTGGTACAAAGAACATGAGCGTGGAATCTACAATCAGATCGGCGGAGCTATGATGTTCAAAGACTATATCATGTTCAAGATGACCGGCGTTTTAGCGACAGACTTAAACTGCTGGGGCGGTTCCTTCATGTTCGATCCGAAGACTATGGAATACAGTGATGAACTGTTTAAATTGTATGGAATCGAGGAACTTAAAGACGCAATGCCGAAACTGTATGAAGCGACTGATATAGTCGGAAGAGTCACTGCAGATGTGGCAGCGCAGACTGGCCTTGCGGAAGGGACACCGGTCTGTGCAGGTATGATGGATATCCTGGCCTGTCTGGTCGGTTCCGGAGCAACAGGAGACGGAATCTATACTGCGGTTGCAGGATCCTGGAGTATCAATGAGACTCATTCAGACAAGATGATTCCGGGCCTGTCCTCGAATATGCCGTATCTTTACAAGGGACAATACTTAAACTGCTCTTATACCGGAGCGTCCGGATCGAACTATGAGTGGTTTACCAAAATCCTTGGTGACAGAGCGAAGAAAGAGGCAGAGGAAAGAGGTATTTCCTTCTACAAAGTTCTTGATGAGATGATTGAGAAGGTTGATCCGGCGAAAGCCGAAGTGCTTTTTGGACCGTTTGTGGCACAGCCAAGTCTGCATCCAAATACAAAGGCACATTTTATGAATATTGATTCCAATACAACCTATGAAGAACTTTGCTATGCTGTAGCAGAAGGCTGCGCATTTATCCATAAATATCACATCGATATCCTGCGCAATGCAGGTCTGCCGCTTACGGAGGTGCGTCTGACTGGCGGTACCGCACGAAGCAAAGTATGGAACCAGATTTTTGCCAATGTACTGCAGGCGCCAATCGTCGGTGTTGACTGTGAAGAGACAGGCGCTTTAGGTTCCGCCATTGCAGCCGGTATCGGTGCGGGTATATACGAGGGTTATGAGGACGCATTTGAGAAGGCAGTCAAGATTCTTCCTCCGATCTATCCGAAAGAAGGTAGCTACGGGCTCTATGAGAAAAAATATGAAGAGTGGTCCATGCTCAATGAGATCCTTATGAAATACTGGGAGAATAAATAACAATAACAGAGGTTATCAGGAAGGAGACAGTTATGGCTAAATTTGGTGTAGTGTTAGTGTCACACAGTGCGTTGATCGCAACAGGGCTGAAGGAACTGGTCAATGAGATGAACGACGGATCTGTTCCGGTAATTGATGCTGGTGGAGCAGATGAGGGAAGAATCGGAACAAGCGCCATCAAAATCATGGAAGCGATCGAATCTCTGTCAGACTGTGAGCATATCCTGATCTATGCTGATCTGGGAAGTTCCATTCTAAGTACAGAGACGGCATTTGATTTTTTAGATGAGGAACTTGCCGCAAAATGCCAGATCGTCGATTGCCCGATTGTAGAAGGGGCACTGGCCGGCGTGGTACAGGCGACCATGGCAGAGACGGTAGAGGAAGTCATTCAGGCATCCGAAGGTGCGCGGGATGCCCATAAACTGTAGATCTGTATCCAGACAGGGAGAAAGGAGCAGATAACATGAAATATGATGTTGTCATCATAGGCGGTGGAATCACCGGAACCGCGGTGGCGCATTGCCTTGCACAGTACCAGTTAAAGACCATCCTCCTTGAAGCAGGGACGGATGTGGCGGTCAGGGCAACGAAACAGAACGGCGCGGTATGTCATCCGGGTTATGATCCTCATCCCGGAACGTTGAAGGCGAAACTAAACCCGCCCGGGGCCAGAATGTATCCGAGACTGGCAAAAGAACTGGGCTTTAAGATCCGTAATACAGGAACACTGGTCGTGGCCTACAGCGACAGAGATCTTAAAAAAGTCGATGAGCTGATGGATAATGCCAGGATCAATGGTGTAGAACAGGTAGAGAGATTAAACAAAGATCAGCTTCTGGCAAGAGAACCCCAGATCAATCCGGAAGCACTCGGAGCACTTTTAGCTCACTCTACCTGTATGGTGGATGCCTTTGAAGTGGCCATTGCATTTATGGAAAATGCGATGCAGAACGGGACGGAACTCGGACTGAACCAGCAGGTTCGGCATATTGAAAAACGTGGAGAGCAGGATTTTGTCATCACTACCCAGGATCACACATACGAAACCCGTTTCATCATCAATGCGGCAGGTATTCATGCAGATGATGTGGCTGCCATGGCCGGAATCCATGAGTTTAAGATGCAGGGACGACACGGAAATCTTTGTGTTCTCGACAAAGTTCTTCCGATTCACACGGTCATGTTCCCATGTCCGGGTCCCGATACCAAGGGAATCGCACTGATTCCGACCGTGTCAGGAAACTTTATCATCGGATCAACAGCGACCATGCGTGATGATAAATATGATGCGGAAAATGACGCTCCGGGTATTGATGAGCTGATCGAGGGGGCCAAAAAATTACTGCCGGAGTTTGATCCGCGATGCATAATCCGGACCTTTGCCGGACAGCGGCCGGTATGTCTTGATAATGACAATGATTTCTATATCAAAGAATCGGAGAGCTGCAAAGGCTTTATCCATGCAGCCGGCATCCAGTCTCCGGGAATCGGTGCAGCGCCGGGAGTGGCAGAGTATGTGCGTGACATTCTGGCGGACGCCGGATGTGACCTGAAACCGAATCCGGAGTATAATCCTTATCGTGAACCGATTCCGGATTTTTCCGATCTTTCTCTGGAAGAGAAGGACGAGTTGATCCGGAAAGATCCCGCATGGGGCAAGATTGTATGCCGTTGTGAAACGGTTCCGGAAGGGGAGATCGTGGCAGCGATTCATCAGACACTCGGTGCCAGGACTGTAGAGGGAGTCAAGAGAAGAACAAGAGCAGGTATGGGTAGGTGCCAGAGTGGATTCTGTCAGTTCAGAGTCATGCATATCCTTGCCAGAGAACTCGGGATTCCTGAAGAAGAAGTCCGTTTTGAAGAAAGACAAGCACAGGTTCTGTATGGCAGATTGAAAGGGATGAGGTGAGATTATGCGAACATTACAATATGATGTCGTTGTGATCGGCGGCGGGCCGGCAGGTCTTGCAGCAGCCCTCAAAGCCAGGGAGACCGCAAAGCGTGTTGCCGTTCTTGAGAGGAATGATGAACTCGGAGGAATCCTGAATCAATGTATACACAGCGGCTTCGGGCTCCATGTTTTTAAAGAAGAACTGACGGGACCGGAGTATGCCCAAAGATATGTGGACATGGTTCGGGCGACAGATATAGAATGCTATCTTGAAACAATGGTGATCGACGTGACTTCGGAAAGACAGGTAATCGCCATGAGTCCTGAAGGAATGCTGATATTTGAAGCAGGTGCCATCGTCCTTGCCATGGGTTGCCGGGAAAGGACAAGGGGACAGATCCGTATTCCGGGAACCAGACCTGCAGGCGTCTTTACCGCAGGACTGGCTCAGAGATATATGAATATGGAGAATTTTAAACCGGGGAAAACCGTCGTCATTCTCGGGTCGGGCGATATCGGTCTGATCATGGCAAGAAGAATGACGCTTGAAGGTGCAAAAGTAGCAGGAGTCTACGAAGTCATGCCTTATGCCAACGGGTTGCTTCGTAATATAAAAAACTGTCTGGATGATTTCGGGATTCCGCTTCATCTGTCGACGACTGTGACAAAGATCATCGGGCAAAGCCGTCTGCAGGCTGTGGAAGTATCAGCCGTAGACGAGAATCTCAAACCGATTCCCGGAACAGAAGAGATCATCCCATGTGACACCCTGCTTCTTTCCGTTGGGCTGATCCCTGAAAATGAACTTTCCAAACAGGCAGGTGTCAGACTGAACCCGGTGACCAATGGACCCGTTGTCAATGCGGCACTTGAAACAAGTGTGCCCGGCATCTTTGCCTGCGGCAATGTGCTCCATGTCCACGATCTGGTAGATCAGGTGACTCAGGAGTCAGAAGAAGCCGGTATCTATGCAGCGGCCTTTGCGACAGGAAATATGGCAGCTCCGTCTGAGGATGCAGGGATCGAAGTCAAACCGGAAGGGCTGGTAAGGTACACGGTACCTTCTATGATCGATCCGTCTGCCGTGGAAGCTGTCAGGATTAAATTCCGTGTAGGTCGCCCCTGCAAAAAAGGCAGAATAAGGATCTCATCAGGAGATCAGGTCCTCTTTGAGAACAAAAAGGCGAAAGAATTTGTTCCAAGCATCATGGAAAACATAAGAATCAAATCAGGAGCCTTTGCAGATTTGACAGAGCCGGTCAAGGTAACAGTCGTTGAGGAATGAGGAAAGAAGAGGTGTGAATGATGCAGGAAGTAATGATGAGCTGTACGACCTGCCCTGCGGGATGTACGTTGACAGTGACGATCGGAGATGATAATCAGGTCGCAAAGGTTACAGGCAATACCTGTCCACGGGGAGAAGCATTTGCCATCAAAGAATGGACAGATCCTGTACGGACACTCACCAGCACCGTGTTCGCACAGATCGGCGAGGAAGAATTCCTGATTCCGGTAAAAACGAAAGAACCCATCTCCAGAAAACTGGTAGATAAGGCAATGGAAGAAATCAATGAATTGACACTGAAGAAACCAGTGACAATGGGAGATGTTCTGATGGAAGACATTGCCGGAAGCGGGGTTGCGCTCGTTGCCTGTAAAACAGTTACGGCATAGGCTAACTGAAAGAAAAGACTTGCGCAGAGTAGAATATTACGGGTATAATAATGGTATCAGCGGTGTTTTGTTGTGGGAATTTCACCGCTGATACTTAATTCTTCTGACAGATGAAGGAGGGGATTCTTGCTTCCTTCATTT
Organism: uncultured Lachnospiraceae bacterium; assembly: GCA_902782625.1. GTDB lineage: Bacteria > Bacillota > Clostridia > Lachnospirales > Lachnospiraceae > Anaerobutyricum. Next base: position 9,685 of record CACZNZ010000311.1, read on the forward strand.
CGATGTTGATAATGTGCATAAGTCTGTTGACAACTAATTCATTTTGCCGTTTATCTTGCAAGAAGGTGTTGACGTTGTATGGAGTTGACGTAAAAGAACAAAAGAATATTAGGCGAAGTGCGCCATTTTTTGTGTGCAGATTCCTTCTGATGCTCATTTTTGCCATGATAGCAGGCCAGGGCCTTGCAGGCACAGAAGCAAAGGCATATGGAGAGTTTTGTCATCCGCAGGAACTGGCAGGGGATTTGAGGCCCTTTATCCAGTCCAGAGCCTACCGCAAAACATCCCAGGGAATGTGCGTTGCAGAGGATTGTATTATCTATACACGGTTTGACAATGACTGGTCCGAGACAACCTATGTCATACTGGATCTGCAGACCAGAAAAGAAATCGCCCATTATGATTTCAGAACAGGGCATTCGAATTCTCTGGCTTATAATCCTTATACAAGACAGTTGGTAGCAGTATCGAACCGTCACGCCTATATTTTCCGGTTCGAGAATCATGTCCTGACACTGCAGCAGGATATTACCATGGTAAGGAACTGCCCGAAGATTGCCTTTGTTCCTTCGGCGAACGCTTTCTATGTTGCGACAGATGACACGGTTTATATGACCAACGATTTCATCAATCTTTACAGAGTGTTCAAAGTCAGTAAACTGGCGGTCGACCAGGGAATGGGATTCGATGGAACCTATCTGTATATCATATGGTACAGGGTCGGAAACAATGTGATCTCTCTTTATACCCCGGATGGGAAATATGCCGGAGCCTATACATTGAGGTCCGGTGTGTACCGCGAAATAGAGGATGTTGATTTCGTTGATGGAAAGATGCTGATCAATATAGCTAACAGCGGGGAGAAAGATGGCATTTACTATGTCAATCCAAGTCATACTTTCGGAGGGTGGAAAGTGGAACAGGAACCAACGTGTTCCGAACCCGGGTCTCAGTCAAGAGCCTGTACCAAATGTGAAATGCCTGATTATGAGCAGATACCCGCTACCGAAAAACATAAACTTGGCAAATGGATCGTCACGAATAAAGCTACATGTACACAGGCGGGCGATGCAATCCAGAAATGTAGTGTCTGTCATCAGACACAGCGTTCTAAAATTATCAAACCGCTTGGACATAAGTTTGGCGAGTGGACAAGGATCGTGGAACCGACTGTGCTGAAAAAGGGAATGGAGGAAAGGACCTGTTCTGTCTGCGGAGAAAAAGAAGAAGGAGAGATCCCAAAGATCAAAGCGACGGCGCAGCTGAACCATCGCAAGATCGATATGCATTTCACCGATCATGACGAGAAGCTTGAAGTGGAGATACAGGAAACCGACTATGTTGTACAATGGAGTTCGGACAATGAACGGGTTGCCAAAGTTGATGAAGACGGGAAAGTTGATGTCGGCTTCCCGGGTAAGGCCAGGATTACGGTCGTCACAGCAGGAGGGGCCAAAGCCACCTGCGTTGTCAAAGTCAGGCTGTTTCCTAAATTCTCTGCGGTAAAGAATTATCTGGTAAAAAAAGGAAAAGCTATTCAGAAGCTGTTTTGCTGATTGCAGAACAGCTTTTTCTTTATATATGATTTATACTGAAATTGTAGGAAATCCGGTGTTGACAAAAAGGGAAAAGTGCGATATTATCACGGTGTTAGCACTCGTTGAAAGTGAGTGCTAATTATTATACTTTAAACAGAACAACTGCAACAAAAAAGGAGGAGTTACTATGGCAGTATTACCTGTGTATAACGTGATTGCACTCCCGGAAGCGAATATCTATTTCAAGACGGATTATTATAGAAGTATGGTTGAAAAAGAGCCGATGGTCGGTGAGAGAATCGCTCTTTGTGTGATGAAAGAGAATCTGAGACGTGAAGAGATTACACCTTCCAGTTTCTATCCGATCGGTGTGTCTGGAACAATTACAGAAGTCAATGAAAACGGATATCTGGTGATCCGGTCGAGATATCGTGTGAATATTGATGAGGTCATGGTATATCACGGTCATGATGTCGAACTGTCTGTTTCCAGACGTCCCGATATCGAGGATATTGATGAGGCTGAAAGGCACCAGAAGGTAAAGGAAATCAAAAATTCCCTCGTAAGACTGGCAGAATCCATGCCAAACGGAGGTATGAGCAGAGCCTATATTGCCCA
>CACZNZ010000312.1 GCA_902782625.1 uncultured Lachnospiraceae bacterium
GATTTCCTGATGCCCGGATGCCTGTATCGGTACGAAGACTTCCGGGATGAATTTGAGATTCCGATCACCAGGAAATACGACAATGCCAAACTGGAAACCCTCCAGAAAATGGTCCGTCCCTTTATCCTGCGGAGAATGAAGGAAGATGTTCTTGAGGATCTTCCGGAAAAACTCGAAGAGGTCTGCTATTCCCGGATGGGTGAGACCCAGCAAAAACTCTACGACGGTCAGGCAGTTGAGCTGATGAACGATTTAAGAAGCGGAAGTGAAGCTGATTTCAGAAAAAATAAGCTCCGTATTCTCGCACAGCTTACCAGACTGCGTCAGATCTGCTGTGATCCGTCCCTGTGTTTTGATGACTACAAAGAAGGCTCCGCAAAGAGAGAAACCTGTATCGAGATGATCAAAAACCTGATCGAAGGAGAGCACAAAGTAATTCTGTTCTCTCAGTTTACTTCGATGCTAACATTACTGGAACAGGATCTTACGGAGGAAGGTATCGCTTTTTATAAGATCACTGGATCCACGCCTAAGCAGACAAGGCTCGAACAGGTTAAGGCATTCAATGAAGATGATACGCCTGTATTCCTGATTTCTCTGAAAGCAGGAGGAACCGGACTCAATCTTACCGGCGCCGATGTGGTAATCCACTACGATCCCTGGTGGAATTTTGCGGCGCAGAATCAGGCGACAGACCGGGCTTATCGAATCGGGCAGGAGAAGCTCGTGACGGTCTACCGTCTGATCGCCAAAGGCAGCATAGAAGAGCAGATCCTCAAACTGCAGAAATCCAAGAAAAAGCTTGCTGACAATATCCTGGAAGCAGAAGGTATCTCTAGTGCAAGCCTGGATAAAGATGATCTGATGACACTACTTGAATACGATCCGGACGAGGTAAAATGATGACTTACTTTATCAACAGCCTATTATTGGGAATCGGACTGGCCATGGACGCCTTTTCCGTATCCACTGCAAATGGACTAGCTTTCCCGCAGATGCGTGGCAGAATGAGATGCGCGATCGCAGGGGTATTCGCATTCTTCCAGTTCCTTATGCCGATGATCGGATGGGGACTTGTTCACACGTTGACGACGCGTCTTGCCTGGACACAGAAACTGGTTCCCTGGATTGCCCTCATTCTTTTGTCTATCATCGGGATTGGCATGATCAGAGAAGGTAAATCAGAGACAGAAGAGGATATGGAACAGGCGGCAGGCCTTACACCTGGCGTTCTGATCCTGCAGGGGATTGCAACATCCATCGATGCTTTGTCTGCCGGCTTTGCCCTGGCACAATATACCTGGTATCAGGCATTCGGTTCCGGTCTGATTATTGCAGCCGTTACATTTTTGCTAAGTTATTCCGGCGTCGCCATAGGAAGACGATTCGGATCTCATATCAGGCAATATGCCTCGATTCTTGGAGGTTCAATTCTGATTCTGATCGGATTGGAGATATGGGTGCGTGCGTTTGTCCTACATGTGTAAAAATAATTGTGCGATTTCTATAAAATTTCATTTATAAGTTTTGATTCTTATGTTACAATAGTAGATATAATAAAACCTTTAAAGAAAGTGAGGATTTGATCATGAAACAAAACGAAATGCTGGCCATGATCCTTGCCGGTGGTCGGGGAAGCCGTCTTCACGACCTGACGAACAAGGTAGCCAAACCTGCTGTATCCTACGGTGGAAAATATCGTATCATTGATTTCCCGCTGAGCAACTGTGCGAACAGTGGAATCGATATGGTAGGTGTCCTGACACAGTATGAATCTGTGCTCCTTGGCAGCTATGCTGCAAAGGGTGGTCTATGGGGCCTTGACACCAAAGACAGCGGTGTTTATGTCCTTCCTCCACGAGAGAAGGCTGATTCTGACCTCGATGTTTATCGTGGTACTGCAGATGCAATTACACAGAATATAGATTTTATCGACAATTATGATCCGGAATATCTTTTGGTATTATCCGGTGACCACATCTATAAGATGGATTACGACAAGATGCTTGACTTCCACAAAGAGCAGGATGCTGCAGCAACAATCGCTGTTATGCCGGTTACTCTGGAAGAAGCAACCCGTTTCGGAATCATGATTACAGATGAGAACGATAAGATCATTGACTTCGAAGAAAAACCTGCTCATCCGAGAAGCACTCTGGCTTCCATGGGTATCTACATTTTCAACTGGAAGAAGCTTCGTGAACTGCTCTTGATCGATAAAGACGACGACAGTTCCAAACACGATTTCGGTATGAATATCATCCCTGCTCTTCTGAATGGCGGAGAAAAACTTGTCGCTTACAAATTCGAAGGATACTGGAAAGACGTAGGAACCATCGATTCTCTCTGGGAAGCAAATATGGACCTTCTTTCCGATGACAATGAGCTGAATCTGAATGATCCTACCTGGAGAATCTATACAGAAGATGCTTCCGTACTCCCGGCTTACATCGGATCGGACGCTTCCGTTGATACGGCTTATATTACGCAGGGCTGCGTAATCGAAGGAGATGTAAAGAATTCCGTAATCTTTACGGGAGCTACTGTTGGTAAAGGCGCAAAAATCATCGATTCCGTTCTGATGCCCGGAGTTTGTGTGGAACCCGGCGCTGTTGTAACCAGAGCTCTTATTGCCGATGATGTTCATGTCGCAAAAGATGCTGTGGTTGGCAGTGCAGACAGTAAAGAGATTCTGCTTGTAGCAGAAGATGTATAAGGAGGGTTTTGATTATGGCTAAAGCATTTGGTATCGTTACTTCTTCTGCAGAGCAGAAAGTAGCAGGTGTTCAGCAGCGTCGTTCCATTGGTGCTTTCTCTTTCCTGGGAAGGTATCGTATCATCGACTTTGCGATTTCTAATTTCAGTAACAGCGACATTGACAATATTCAGGTATATATCAGTTCTAAACCACATTCTCTGATTGCGCATGTTGGAACCGGTCGTCATTATAATATCAACTCCAAACGCGGCAACATTGATATTCTTTTCCCGGATGAGGAAAACCTCAACGAGATCTACAATACGAATATCAATTCCTTCATCGAGAACCTGGAAAGAATCAAATCCAAACCTTTTGAATATGTAGTCATTCAGCCTAGCTGTATGGTATTCTCTCAGGATTTTGATGCACTCTTAAAGCAGCACATTGCATCCGGAGCTGATATTACAACTCTTTATCACAAGGTTGACGATGCTCATGACGGCTACAATACCTGCAACGTTCTCCATCTTGATGGTGAAAAGGTTACGGCAATCACTCCTTGTCTTGGTGACAACGCTACGGAAGATATCTTCATGGAGACCTTCATCATGAAGAAAGATCTGCTTCTTGATCTCATTGAAGCAGCAAGACAGACATCTTCCATGTATACACTTTCTGATATCGTCAGTGCAAAATGTGACACATACGATGTGCGCGGTGTTGCCCATGAAGGCTTCTTTGCACCAATCACTAGCTTAGCGACTTACTTCAAGGCGAACCTTGATCTTCTGGATATGGATAAAGCCAATGCACTTTTCCATGAAGACTGGCCGATCTATACCAGAACAACCGATTCCTGCCCGACCAGGTATTTTGCAGGCGCAATGACCAAAAAGTCCTTTATTGCCAACGGCTGTCTGATCAAAGGAAGTGTGGAGAATGCTGTAATCGGACGTGGTGTAACCATCGAAGAAGGCGCAGTGGTAAAGAACTGTGTGATCATGGCTCATTCCAAGATCCGCAAAGATGCTGTTGTGGAGAATCAGGTAATCGATAAATACGCAACGATCACAGCAGGCAGAAAGATAATTGCAGACTTTGACAAACCTGGATATATCCATAATGGAGATATCATTTAGTCTGAATACAACAATATAAAGGTTGACATTTTAAAGAACCTTCTCTAAAATGAGAAATGCAGATTTCAGGGGCTGCTGTCATACGACAACAGCCCCATGACTATTGTATCAATCTTGTTTTAGAGGAGTTTTTTCTATGCTCGAATTACAACACATTTCATATCATATTGACGGAAAAGACATTTTAAAAGATATTAATCTAAAGATTTCCGACCGTTTCGTTGCTGTGACCGGTCCGAACGGCAGTGGAAAATCTACACTTGCCAAGATCATCATGGGACTGATCGCTCCGACATCCGGACGTATCATCTTTGACGGAGAGGACATCACGGATCTCCCGATCCATGAAAGAGCAAAAAGAGGAATCAGCTATGCGTTCCAGCAGCCGGTCCGTTTTAAGGGACTTCGTGTCCGCGATCTGCTTGAACTCTCCAATTCCGGTAAATACGAATTCGGCCATGCCTGCGATGTCTTAAGTGAAGTGGGACTTTGCGCCAGGGACTACGTGGACAGAGAGTTGAACGACACACTTTCCGGAGGAGAGATGAAGAGGATTGAGATTGCGATGACTGCAGCAAGAGGTTCCAAGCTTTCCCTGTTTGACGAACCTGAAGCCGGCATCGACCTGTGGAGTTTCCAGAGCCTGATCCACATATTTGAAAAGCTTTATGATAAGACATCAGGCAGTATTGTCATCATCAGTCATCAGGAGAGGATCCTCTCGATCGCCGATAAGATCCTTTATTTAAAGGACGGCGTTGTAGAGACCTATGATGCCGGATCCAAGGTTATGAAAGACTTAAACATCACGAACAGTACCTCCTGCAGTGTACTCCACGAGAAGATGCCTCAGGAATCATTAAGAAAGACGAAATAAAGGAAGGGAGACAGCCAGATGGACGCTATACAAAAAGATTTACTGAAAGAAGTTGCTGCATTAGATGCCCTTCCGGTCGGTGCATACAATATCCGTGCGAACGGGAAAAGTGCAGCAAGGAACACCACCGCCAATATCGATATTGTCACCAAGACAGATAAATCCGGAATTGATGTGATTATCAAACCCGGTACCAAAAATGAGAGTGTTCACATTCCGGTAGTGATCAGTCAGACAGGGCTCAAAGAGCTGGTGTATAATGACTTTTTTATCGGAGAAGACTGTGACGTCACGATCGTTGCCGGCTGTGGTCTCAGCAACTGCGGCGGTCAGGATTCCGCCCATGACGGTGTGCATTCCTTTTTTGTAGGAAAGAATGCTAAAGTAAGATATATTGAAAAACACTA
>CACZNZ010000313.1 GCA_902782625.1 uncultured Lachnospiraceae bacterium
ATGAGGCTGCCAGACATCAAGAACCGCATTGCAGATCTCGAGAGCAAAGGGGATCTCTGTGCCTGTAAAGCTTTCCGGAGAATACTCAAAACGGTAATTGCCACCGTCTTCTTCCGTGAGCTTCTTTAAAAGCTTGGCACCTTCCACGGCAATCTGAATGATCTCTTCAGGATCCTTTTTAAAGACCTGTTGACGCTGTGCGACAGAGGTGGAATTATAAAGATGAACCACTGCCTGTTTGGCCCCCTTGATCGCTTCAAATGTTTTCTTGATGATATGCTCTCTTGCCTGAGTCAGAACCTGAATCGTCACATCGTCAGGAATCAGATTTTGCTCAATCAAAGTACGGCAGAATTCATACTCTGTTTCGGAGGCAGCAGGGAAACCAACTTCGATCTCTTTGAATCCAACCTTGACAAGAAGTTTAAAGAATTCAATCTTTTCTTCGAGACTCATCGGGATGATCAGGGCCTGGTTGCCGTCACGCAGATCGACAGAGCACCAGATCGGGGGTTTCTCGATATGGTCTTTGGTAGCCCACTCAAATGTCGGATTCGGAGCAGGGAAGTACATTGGTTTGTATTTGCTGGCGTATTTCATCGTGTTATCCTCCTTATGATTCGGTTTCAAAATAAACAAAACTCCGTCTCTGTAACAAAGAGACGGAGTAAACTTCCGCGGTACCACTCTTATTCATACTGATACATCAGTATGCACTTTCAAAAGATACGGATCTGATATGATCTTATATCCACCTGCTGTAACGGTCAGGGTCCGGCGCTGCCTACTGCATATTGCGGTTCAGCATGCTGCTCAGAGGCGAGTTCAGATAAATGCCGCAACTGTCTTGCACCAACCGACAGCTCTCTGCATACTTTCTTTATCCTACTATTCCTCGTCAATGCATTTAACTTCTATAAATTAACATGAAACAGATTCTGTGTCAAATGTTTTTTACTTATGGTCATGTAGCCACTGAGCAATGTCAGAAAAAACATTTTCTTTGTCTGTCTCATGCAGAATCTCATGGCGGTCATTGGGATACAGTTTTAATGTCAGATGCTTTATTCGGGCTTTCTGACAAAGACGGAAAAACTTTCGGACTCCTTTTCCGCAGCCCCCGACAGGATCCTGTTCTCCGGATGTGATCAGGAGGGGGAGATCTTTCGAAATACGGTCAACATTACGAAAACGGCAGGAAAAAGCAACCGCTTCAAATAGTCCGAGATGGCCGTTTAAGGTAAAAGAGAACTTCGTTCTTTTATCTGCAGCATACTGTGCCAGAGAGATCAGATCTTTGGAGAGCCAGCTGTCTTGCGGGTTCTTTCCGGTAACATCAAAGTTCTTGTAGGAACGGTTATAAGTAAGACGCTGTATGAAACGACTCCGGTAATGCCAGCCTCTGATGCGGCCCATCATCTGTGTAAGCCTGATGCCGAAAGAAGCAAGGGCAGGTGTGGTATAGCCGGTTCCCATGATGATTGCTCCGGAAAGCCCGGTTCCAAAAAAGGCCAGATACTGACGCAGTAAAAAGGACCCCATACTGTGCCCCAGCATATAATAAGGCAGATCAGGATATTCTTTCTGCAGATTTTTACGGAACTGATGGATGTCCTTGATCAGCGTAAGGGAAGGATTTTTAGAAAAATACCCGTAATCCTTTAGAGTCTCGACAGAACTACCGTGACCGAGATGATCATGCCCTGCAACAATGTATCCCTGGTCGGCAAGGAATTCCATAAACTGCTGATACCGGCCAATGTGTTCGATCATTCCATGAACAATCTGAACGATCCCTTTGGGTGTGCCTGATTTCGGGTAGCAGATCACGCCGTGAAGCATCGTGGTTTTATTCTTTGACAGGTAAGAGATATTTTTCATCATGGTGTCCTTTCCGATAGGTTATCTAATACTATTCTTATAGTAAAATACACTTGAGATTATTGATTGTCAATGAAATATGTCTTAAAATATATGCAATTAATGAAGTAGGGCAGGTAAAGACTATGAGTAATGATGGAAAAAAGCTTTCATTTGCTTCTGATTACATGGAAGGAGCGCATCCGGCAGTCATGAAACGTCTGATGGAGACCAATCTGTTAAAAACACCGGGATACGGCACAGATGACTTTTCAGAGTCAGCCAGAGAAAAAATCCGCCGGGCCTGTCAGGTACCGGAAGCAGATGTATTCTTTCTGGTAGGTGGAACACAGGCCAATGCCACTGTAATTGATGCCATTCTTTCTTCCTATCAGGGCGTGGTTGCTGCTGACAGCGGTCATATCAGCCTTCATGAGGCAGGAGCAATCGAGACAGGAGGACACAAGGTCCTTACACTTCCTGGACACTGCGGCAAGATCAAAGCGGAAGAACTTAAGGAAATGCTTGCAGTCTATTGGGCAGATGAAAACCGGGAACATATGGTGATGCCTGGTATGGTCTATATCTCACAGCCGACGGAATACGGAACGCTGTATTCCTTAGAAGAGCTTTCGGCGATCAGTAAGATCTGCCGCGAGTACAAGATTCCATTGTATCTTGATGGAGCCAGAATGGCCTACGGGCTGGCCTGCCCGGATAATGATGTATTTCTGCCGGATATTGCAAGGCTTTGCGATGCATTTTATATCGGGGGCACCAAGTGCGGTGCATTGTTTGGGGAGGCAGTTGTCTTTCCCCAAAAAGATTATATCCCACATATTTTCAGTATTATAAAGCAGCACGGCGCGCTGCTTGCCAAAGGGCGGATTGCAGGGATTCAGTTTGATACCTTGTTCGATGGTGATCTTTACAGGCGAATGGGGAAGAATGCGATCATTATGGCAGACAGAATCCGTAAAACTCTTCAGGAAAAACAATATGAGATGGTATTTGGTTCACCGACCAACCAGATCTTTATCAAGCTTTCCGAAGAAGACTATCAGAAACTGTCTTCATCGGTGGAAATGAGTTTCTGGGAGAAAACAGAAGATGGACGTATCATTGTCAGACTTGCCACGAGCTGGGCGACAACAGAAGATGAAACAGAAAGACTATGTAAGCTGATTAGTGGACTGACCAAAGAATGACTGGAGGGAAGAGACGATGAAATGTCCATATTGCGGAAGAGAATATCATACACAAGTGAAGTTTTGTGCCCAATGCGGGAACCGGATTGATAATCAGGAACCTAAAAAAAAGAACAGCCAAATGCTTCTTGCAGCTATTGCTGCTATGATTGTCATAGTTCTGGTTCTGGCCATAAGTCTTTTTTATGTGATGCGAAGTAAGAATTATAAACATCAAATGGCTTTAGGGGATCAGTATTATCAGCAGAAACAATATAAGGAAGCAGAAGAGGCCTACAGTAAGGCTCTGAAGATTCGGGGAAAATCCGATGAAGCTTGTGTGGGAAAAGCAAAAGCGGCCATGGCATCTGCTGATTATAAAAAGGCAGATGCA
>CACZNZ010000314.1 GCA_902782625.1 uncultured Lachnospiraceae bacterium
CCGATCATATCATCCTTTCGCCAGGACCAGGCAGGCCGCAGGATGCCGGGATTATTATCGAAGTGGCAAAAACAATCCATGATATTCCAATCCTTGGCGTTTGTCTTGGCCACCAGGCAATCTGTGCGGCATTTGGCGCAACAGTTACTTATGCGAAAGAACTGATGCACGGCAAACAGTCTGATGTTCAGTTTGATACGAATTGCCCGCTGTTTAAAAACTGCCCGGAATGTGCCCCTGTTGCAAGATATCATTCTCTCGCAGCGGACCCTGCCACCATTCCCAAAGATTTAACGGTTACCGCCCTTACTTCTGACGGAGAAGTCATGGCGGTACAACATATCAGATATCCTGTCTTCGGGGTACAGTTCCACCCGGAATCCATTATGACTCCAGACGGGAAACAGATTTTGAAAAATTTTATAGACATAAGAAGAGGAGGCCATCGCATGTAGCGACAGCCTCCATCGTTTTTTTCATTTCAGGAAACGAGTTCCGGTATAAATATGATATTGGGTTTACCGGTTGCTTGATTCACCGTAATCTGTGTATCAATACCGAAAAGCTGACGGATCTTATATGGGACAAACACTTCTTCCGGTGTTCCGACATCCACAATCTTCCCTTTCTTTAAGAGGATGATACGGTCACAGTAACATGACGCGACATTCAGGTCGTGGATGGACGAGAAAACCGTGAGTTTCTGTCGTTTTAAGATATTCATAATCTGGTATTGATAGCCGATATCGAGATGATTGGTCGGCTCGTCCAGGATAATAAGTTCCGCTTTCTGCACCAATGCTCTGGCAACCAGTGTCCTCTGCTTTTCTCCGCCTGATAGTGAGAGAAAACTTCTGTCTTCATAGCCTTCCAGCCCGACTTCTTTGATGTAATCCAGAACAATCTGACGTTCTTTTATCTTATCATAGCCACCAAACATCTTCTGGTGTGCGAAGCGGCCGAGCATGACCATATCAAAGACGTTCATATCGAACTCCACATTGTTTTCCTGCTGCATGACCGACATTTCAAGAGCTGTGTCCCTGCTTGACATCTCGGCGATATTTTTCCCATCGATATACGCAGCGCCGGAGTCCGGTTTATAGACCTTGTATATACTCTTTAAAAGAGTAGATTTCCCGCAGCCATTGGGTCCTACCAGGCCTACGAATTCTCCCTCTTTGATTCCCAGGCTTACCCCATTGACGATCAGTTTTGAGTCGATGGAGTATACGATATCTTTTACTTCTAGCTTCATACTCTCATCCTCCAAACTGGCCGTGTGATTTGCGGATCAGATACAGGAAGAAAGGTGCTCCGAAGAAGGCGGATACAACTCCGATCGGGAGTTCTTCCGGTGCCACGATGACACGGGAGATAATATCCGCTACGACCAGGAAGGTGCCTCCTACCAGCACTGAAGCCGGGATCAGACGTCTGTGTTTTGTTCCTACGATCGATCTGGTTATGTGTGGGATCGTTAATCCGACAAAACCGATGGTTCCGCTGATGGACACGATGATACCGGTAAGAAGTGTTGCTACGATGATGATGAACAGTTTCAGCCGGTCTGTGTCAACACCCACTGTAACCGCAACATCGTCTCCGAGCAAAAGCACATCGAGTCCCTTTGACAACACAAAAATCAGGATCAGACAGATCGTAAATGCGATCGTTGCATATTTTAACTTGTCCCAGGATGCTCCGTTTAAGGAACCCATCAGCCAGTAATTGGCTGTTTTGACCTTATCGGAACCTGTCTTGGTATAATAGATCATAAAGTTGGTAATCGCCCCGAACAAGGCGGACACTGCGATACCGGCCAACACCAGCTGTGTTGCCGTGACCTTATTGCGGATCGTGGCGATACGGAGTGCCAGCATGATAGATAGTACGGCACCGACAAAGGCACCTACCATGGTTCCGTAACCACCGAGAAACGCCAGATAGCCGTACATGATGACGGAAACCGCACCGGCAGATGCACCGTGGGAAATACCCAGAACATAGGGATCAGCCAGCGGATTCTTGGTCAGCGCCTGCATCAGGATACCGCAAAGAGTCAGTCCTGCACCAACGATAAAAGCGGTAAAGATCCGAGGGATACGGATATTCCAGATGATCGTCTCCGTACTCTCCCCCCAGGTTGCCCGATAGACTTCCCGCCTCATCACCCGGTTGGTGATTACCTTTTTAATCATATCAAACTTCAGTTCCACACTGCCTAGTCTGGTCGCCATGATAAATGAAAAAACCAGGACTGCAGCCATCACAGCACAAAAGATAAGATAGTGGCTCTGTTTCTGCAGTGGGAACAGGGAAGTCCTCTTCTTTGCCATAAAGTCAATCTCCTTCCAAAGGAAATGTCATCTTATTTAAACTTATCCGGATAGAACTGTTTCGCCATGATCTCAACGGTTCCTGCAGAACCTGCAGATCCCTGCATATCAGAACAGCAAGCGGAATAGATCCGACCCTCTTTAACAGCACGAAGATCTTTTGTAAAATCGTTTGTCTTTAAGAATTCTTCCTTCTTTTCCGTATCATAATCATAGTCGAGGATCAGGATCACATCAGGATCTCTCTCAACAACCTCTTCCCAGGAAGGTGTTGCCCATCCTTTTTTGATATCGTCAAAGATGGAGATTCCGCCGGCACGTTTGATCATATCTCCGGGCACACCCTGGCATGCTGTAAACGGTGCATCTTCTCCGGAATCATAGACAAATACTTTAACAGGATTCTTATAAGCATCCTCGCCCAGTGTCTTCTTTACTTCTTCCAGTTTGTCCTTCATGGCCTGAACTTTTTCTGCAGCTTTATCCTGTACACCGAATACATTGCCGAGAACTTCATAGTCTTTGTAGATGTCATCGAAGGTGGCAGAGTCAGA
>CACZNZ010000315.1 GCA_902782625.1 uncultured Lachnospiraceae bacterium
CGACAGAGACCAGAATGAGATTCAGAAGATCAAGGAAGAACTCAAAAAATATGAGCATGAACATGCGGATCCGGAAGAACAGGTATCCGAAGAATCTGAGGAGACGGCGGACGAGTCCGCTAAAAAGATGGAGAAACTGGTTGGTCTTCTGGCTGTTGTGGCAGGATTGGTGGTTGCCGGTGCAATCATTTATGCGATCGTGCATTACGGCGGACTGATTCACGGAAATCGGGGAAAGGAAGCGACGACACAGACGATGGAGGTTGTGACGACAACGGCGACAACAGAGTCATCTCTTGTGACCGTTCCGTCCTTCTTTGGCCTCAATCGGGAAAAGGCGGCAAAGAAAGCAGTGGATCTTTCTCTGACAAGTAATTTTGTCTATGAAAACGGAACAGATGAGACGATGGATAGTCTGATTGTTGTAGATCAGGATTACAAAGAAGGAACAAGAGTGGAAAAAGGCACTACCGTAACATTGACACTCGGCCCGGATCCATCTACGAGCCAGGGTATTGAGGTGCCGGCTCTTGTGAATCTTTCCGGGGATGAAGCCGAGAAAGTTCTCAAAGATCTTGGATTGAAAACAAAGAAGGTCTATGGCAACAGTGATGAGGTCAAAGAAGGTTACGTCATGGACCAGAGTCCGAAGGGCGGCAGCGTGGTCAATAAAGGCTTTTCCGTAACGATCACTTTAAGCAAAGGGATGAAGAAAGTCAGGGTACCTTCTCTGGGTGGTCTGTCTCAGAGCGCAGCTGAAGCGGAACTGGCAAGAGTAGGTCTTTTGCTCGGTGATGTTACCGGTGATTACAGTGGAGAGGTCGGAATCGGAGAGGTAATCTCTCAGGGAATCGCCTCCGGAAGCTATGTAGATAAAGGGACTAAGGTTCCGATTGTTATCAGTATCGGAGAGCAGGAGAGTTACCGATATGAAGGAACTGTCACCATAAAGGACAGTCCGTTTAAAGAGGGAGAAAGTGGAAACGTAGAGCTGATTCTCAAGATTGGAGATCAGACCGATTCCATCTATCAGAAAGAAAATGCTTCGGTAGCAGATTTTCCTCTTAATGTTCTGTTTGAGGCAGAGAAAGAAGGGGAAGGTAAAGTTACCATGTATGTCAATGGAGAAGAATTTGGCACATACAAAGTAAATGCAGCAGCGGTTCAGGAATAGGAGGATTCATGCAGGGCAGGATATTAAAAGGTGTCGGAGGTCTCTATGAGGTGTATCTGGAAGGAAAAGGCTCCTATGCGTGCAGGGCAAAAGGCATTTTCCGCAAAAAGAAAATCCGTCCGAATGTAGGGGATTATGTGGACATCGATATCCTTTCGGAGACAGATCGGGAAGGAAATATCACGGTAATTCATCCCAGAAAAAACTCTTTGATCCGCCCCATGGTTGCCAATGTGGACCAGGCCATGATCCTGTTTGCAGTCCATGAGCCAGAACCAAATTATCACCTGCTTAACACTTTCCTGATCATGATGCAGCAGCAGAATGTTCCTGTAGCCATCTGCATCAATAAGATGGATCTGGCAGATCCGGAGGATGCGGTATACATTCGTAAAAACTATGAAAAAAGCGGTGCGGGAGTACATTTTATCAGTGCGATAGAGGGAGACGGCATGGAAGAGATCCGGGAAATCCTTGACCGGAAGACGACAGTATTGGCCGGTCCATCTGGTGTGGGTAAATCCTCACTGCTCAACAGCCTTGTAAAAGAGACAAGAATGGAGACGGGATCTGTCAGCATAAAGATTAAGAGAGGAAGGCATACAACCAGGCATTCCGAACTGATCCATATTGCCAGAGGTACCTATGTCCTTGACACGCCGGGTTTCAGTTCTCTTTATCTGCCGGAGATGGAGAAGGAAAAACTTAAAGATTACTTTTCAGAATTTGCTCCTTGTGAAGGAAAGTGCAGATTTTTGGACTGCTCCCATATCACAGAACCGGACTGTGCGGTGAAAAAAGCCGTAGAAGACGGAGAAATCAGCAGACTTAGATATGACGATTATGTATATACC
>CACZNZ010000316.1 GCA_902782625.1 uncultured Lachnospiraceae bacterium
TAAAACTTGAAAAAGAGACGATGGTCATACCGGCATTTGAAAAAACATCTCCTCTGGAAGAAGCAAGATATCATGCCATCATGACAGGCGAGGAAGACTACATTTCTTTACGAGGAAGAGATTATCATACTTTTTCCGGTGTCAGACCATACAGACAGGGGGATTCTCTGAAACAGATTCATTGGAAACTGACAGGGAAGTTCGATGATTATCTGGTGAAAGAGCCGGAGGAACCGGGGAGAAGGCAGCCGGTTCTTTTTTTGGAGACCAGAATGGATAAGACGGATGCGGCAGGTATCGATGCTCTCATCGAGCAGTATCTGGCAGTATCTGCACAGCTTGCCGAAGACGGATATGCACATACACTCTGCTTCCGTCTCAGGGATAACGGATCCTTCCGGTACTACAGAATCAACAGAGCAGAACAACTGGATGAGGTCTATGATATTCTGTTTAGAGTCCTTTTTTATAAAGAAGGAGTGCCCTCAATCTCTGCGTGGGATAATAGAGGATCATTTAGCGAGTTAATCTATGTGACGGACTATTGGATGGGAGAACAGGTGTTGCCGGACTGGCTTCCGGTAACCATATTGCGTCATCGAGTGCATCTTAAAGGAGAGGAATCATGACATTCACGGATAACGGAATCCAGACAGTGCATCTGTTTTGGAAAAGACCCGGCAGAAAAAAGAATGTATATGATATGCAAAAGGAACGGGAAGTATCAGGGTATACGCTGCTCCGTTCCGTCCTGCTTCCCTCTGCTTCTATCAGCGTATTTCTTCTGCTGTTTCTTCATTTGACCGGGCAGATTGAATACGAATGGCTTTTGGTGTTTCTTGCCGGAATCCTGTCTGTTATCTATCAGCTGCTTGGTCTGATCGGAAAAAGAACAGCGGCGCTGCGAACTATACTGTATCTGTTCTGGCCGGTGCTGGCAGATTTTTTTCAAAGTGTACGTAAAGCCGGTGTTTACGAATGGGACCTATATGCCCAGGGGATGAACAACTATGGAAGACGTCTGGTCATGAAGGACTGGCTTCGAGGACTGTTTGTCGGGGAAGAAGCATCGATTGCGGATGCTGTGCCCCCTGTTTCTGCACAGCTTGTCTTTATTCTGGGTATGTGCAGTTTAGGGATTGTAATCCTCTGTTTTGTGCAAAAGAAAAAAGAATGGCTGCTGCCCTTGATCGTAGGCGCGGTTTTTGCATGGTTCCTGCTGATCATCGGAGCATGGCCCGGAACAGGGAGCGCCATTTTTTTGCTGATCATGATGTTGCTGTTTCTGGCTTCGTCAGTAGAGGCAGGCATCATGGGTATCGCTGTGGCGACATTTCTTAGTCTTATGATGCTGATCCGAGGGGGACTCCTCTTAGAAAATGTATCCCCGCTTCGAAGTGCATGGGAGGATTTCAGATATCATATGCAATCTGAAGTCCTGCCGGATGGGGATATGAGAAAAGCCACCGGCTTATCAAGACAGAAAACCAATGCAGATCTGAAAGTTACCATGAGCAAAAGGCAGAGTACGTACCTGAGAGGATTTACAGGAGCTGTTTATGAGCATGACTGCTGGACCATGAATCCCAAAAGACTTCGTATGATGGAAACTGCCAAGGGCCTTGTGGTAGATGAAGGGTCTGACCTGAATACAATTTCCGACAATGGCTGGATTTCCATATTGAATATTCTGCACAGGCATATGTTCTACGGTCTGACACAGCTTAGTCAGTCAAAAGGCAATTCGGGATATGTATCGTATGAGATTGAAAATACCGGAGGCAACAGGAAGCATCTCTATATACCTTATGAGACATTGGGCAGCTGGATGGAAGGACAGAAAGCTGCTGCAATCGGAAGTGGAGAGAAGCTTACAGCTGTCGGGCTTACCGGAAAGAGACATTACGAGGTAAATGCGACAGAAAGTGCGATAGGGCAGGTACAGGATTTTAATCTGGAGACCGAAGATTCTTCTCTTTATCAGAATTATGTACAGGCAACCTGCCTGAACCTGTCAAAGAACACCAAAGAGTATTTTTCTGAGCTGCTTGATGCCAGAGAAGATCAGGACTCTATGACTTCGGTGATTGATAAGGTAAAATCCTATTTGAATAAGAATATCAGCTACGAGAAGAATCCGGGTGCGATACCGGATCAGTCAGATTTTCTGGTATGGTTTTTTGAGAAGAATAAAAAAGGAAATGATGTACATTTTGCGTGTGCGGCAGCACTGATGTTCCGCTATTACGGTATCCCGTCGAGGTATGTGGAAGGTTATGTCCTCCCGGAGATTCTTCTTCAGGGAAGCCAGGGCAATTCGGTTATGATTCCCGAAACTTATGCCCATGCCTGGCCGGAGATCTATATCAAAGGGGCCGGATGGATTCCGGTGGAAGTGGTGGAGCGGTATGAACACCTGATGAAGCCATATTACGAACCGGATCAGACGATTCATAATGAAAGCCAGGATCATTCCGAAGAAGGAACGGAAATGACAGAGGAGGAGTCACCGGCCGACAGTACGCAAAGTTCAGAATCTGAGTATAGGCGGGAGCCTTCTTCTGAAGAATCTGAGGAATGGCAATCGTCCGACGCACAGATCGGTGACAGAACGAAAGATAAAAAAGGCGTGCCTTGGATACTTTTAATGGTTCTTCTGGCAGCGGCTGTTCTTGTCAGGGCTTATCTGAAAAAAATCCTGTATCTGCTGCGCTTGAGGCATTATCAGAGAAACGGTTCCTATAATGAAGCTGTGGTACTTTCTTATGACCGTATGTCCAACGCTTTAAAAGGCCTTGAAAGGTATACCTGTTCCAAACAGAAAAAAAGAACCGGTTCGTTCGCAAAACCCGGGGATAACAGGCTTGGAAGGATGAAACAGAGGATCAGGTTGTCTGATAAAAATGTACAAAGCAAAGAAATCGAAAAAAACCTGATGATCCATCGTAATGCGGTCTATGGATATAAAACGATCGGATATAGACAGATGAGAGGAGCTGTCCGGTTTTTCGACCATGAAACAGGGGTTTTCATAAAAAAAGTTCCTCTGCTCCGCAGGATTTTCGGAGAGATATTATATTACAGGAAGGATAGAAGACATGTGGATAGCTGACAACTGGAAAGAATATGAAGTGATAGATTGCAGTAAAGGAGAGAAACTGGAGCGGTGGGGCAAATATATCCTGCTGCGTCCGGATCCGCAGGTAATCTGGGATACCCCAAGAAGCGACAGACGTTGGAAGAGGCTCAATGCCCATTACCACCGAAGCAAAAAAGGAGGAGGAGACTGGGAATTCTTTGACCTGCCTGGACAGTGGGATCTCCATTACCGGGAACTGACTTTTCGTCTGAAACCATTTCATTTTAAACATACCGGACTGTTTCCGGAGCAGGCAGTAAACTGGGACTGGTTCTCAGAGTTGATCAAAGGCAGAAAAAGGCCTGTAAAAGTCCTGAATCTCTTCGCATACACTGGCGGTGCCACCTTGTCAGCGGCAGCTGCCGGTGCGCAGGTGACTCATGTGGATGCTTCGAAAGGAATGGTGACCTGGGCGAGAGAGAATGCAGTTGCTTCGGGACTGGGAGATGCAAAAATCCGATGGCTTGTGGATGATTGTGTGAAGTTTGTTCAAAGAGAGATCCGCAGAGGGAATCATTATGATGCGATCATTATGGATCCGCCTTCCTATGGCAGAGGGCCAAAAGGAGAGATCTGGAAGATAGAAGACCAGATCTATGGACTGATCGAACTATGTTCCAGGCTGCTTTCCGATCATCCGCTGTTTTTCCTGATCAATTCTTACACGACAGGACTGCAGCCGGCTGTGCTGAGTTACATGATGGGCGCACTGATTGCGAAAGATAAGGGCGGGAAAGTTGAATCCCAGGAAATCGGCCTGCCGGTAAGTACCAGCGGATTGATTCTGCCATGCGGTGCGTCGGGAAGATGGACAGGTGATGACCGGTGACCGGAGGAAGTAAAAGAGTCGCCTGTTACGGGGTGTTTTTGGCGCTGGCATTGGTGGCTGCCTATTTGGAGACACTGATTCCCATATCTGTGGGAATCCCGGGTGTAAAACTGGGACTTGCCAATATTGTGACGATGTGCGTGTTGTATCTGATGGGGACGCCGGCGGCTATTGCGATAACCACTGCGAGGATCCTGCTTTCAGGATTCCTTTTTGGCAATGCATTTGCCATGATCTACAGTGGAGCAGGTGCTGCTCTTAGTATGCTGGTGATGAATCTTCTGAGAGCCACAAAAAGATTCTCTCCGGTAGGGATCAGTGTTGCCGGAGGAGTTTTTCACAATATCGGACAGCTGGTCGTTGCAGCCTTACTTCTTAAGACAAAAGGACTGATGTACTATCTGCCCGTACTGATTCTTTCAGGAATTGCAGCCGGAGTGATTATCGGTATGGCCAGCGGGATTCTGATCAGAAGACTTGATCCGGTTTTCAGGCAAATGTTTTCGTAAAAAAGGGGGAACGAAGGATGGGTAACAGAATACTGCGAAAATTTTGTCTTTTTCTATTCGTGTTTGCTGTCGTATGTGCATCTTCTACAGGATGCAATGGCATAAAGAACCAGGATGAGACATTTACTGATACGTCTGTTGTCATGGATACTGTTCTGAAACAAACCCTGTACGGGAAGAGGGACCGGACGGATGAGATCAGGACATTGCTTGTGAACCTGGAAAGAAAAGAGCTGTCATGGAGAGAACCGGCCAGTGAAGTAAACGGTGTAAACGAGGCCTTTTCCTCTTCAAAATCAGTCGGAGTGACACCGGATTTTGCCAATTGGACCGAAGAGACGCTAAAGGTTGCCAAGGACAGTAACGGGGCGTTAGATCCTACGATTGGAGAACTGATCCGGCTTTGGGATATAGAAGGAGACAATCCGAAGGTCCCGGATCGTGATCGTGTTTCTTCTATATTAAAAGAAACTGGTTACCAACAGATCAAGACAGATAACGGAACTCTGAGCATGGGTAAACAGGGGATGCTCGATTTTGGCGCAGTCGGGAAAGGAATCGGTGCTGATGAAATAAAAAAATATCTTTCGCAGAAAAAAGATGTTTCCGGCGCGGTGGTTGCGATTGGCGGCAGCGTGCTGGTTTACGGAAAAAAGCCTGGGGATGCCCCATGGAAAGTTGCAGTACAGGATCCGAGAGCGGAGGATGGAACACCGATGGGCGTCCTAAGCCTTTCAAAGACGACAACGGTATCTACTTCCGGAGATTATGAAAGGTATTTTGAGCAAGACGGTGTGAGGTACCATCACATTCTTGATCCTTCGACCGGGTATCCGGCTAAGAGCGGACTGATCTCCGTGACCATCATTCATGAGAATGGTCTGTATTCTGATGGCCTTTCGACAGCCTGCTTTGTGTTAGGGAAGGACAAAGGAATGGCATTGCTTGAAAAGTATGGGGCAGAAGGCGTCTTTATCGATGAAGAAAAAAATGTTTATATCACAGACGGATTAAAGGATATTTTCTCTCTGATGAATGAAGAATACCACCTCAAGGAAGATTGAAATAAAAAACTTAAAAATTTAGCTTGATTTATTTTACAGATAGTGTATAATGTTAGATGCTGTGTGACATGATAGCTATGAAGCGTGAGGTTGCTGTGCTGCATAACACAGGTTTTTCCGTGGAGCGAATGTCAAGTTAAGAAAACTGGCGACAAGTCACTGTACCAAGAAATATCTACAAGACAGCGTAGAACTTCTGGCGTGTTTCCAAACAGGACACACACGGGAGAGTGTACAGTCACCGCTTGTCGTACTAAGTAAAGTGCGAAAAGGAGGCGACTTTTTTTATGGCAAGTCAAATTATGCGAATTACGTTGAAGGCGTATGATCATCACTTAATCGATGCATCAGCAAAAAGTATCATTGAGACTGTAAAGAAAACAGGATCCAAGGTGAGCGGACCGGTACCGATGCCTACGAAGAAGGAAGTGGTTACCATCTTAAGAGCAGTTCACAAATATAAGGATTCCAGAGAGCAGTTCGAACAGAGAACTCATAAGAGACTCATTGATATCATCACACCTACGCAGAAGACGGTAGACGCTTTATCAAGACTTGAGATGCCGGCAGGCGTATTCATCGATATCAAGATGAAACAGAAATAAGTTTTATGTCCTATGGCTAGAATGATTGCGTATACGCAATCCGCTGTAGACTAGAATGATCACAGGCTGCAAGACGGCAGGTGATCCGCTGTAGAAAACACAGGAGGAAGAAAGAAAATGAAAAAGGCTATTTTAGCAACTAAAATCGGTATGACTCAGATCTTCGCAGAGGATGGAGAATTAGTTCCGGTTACAGTATTACAGGCTGGTCCTTGTGTAGTGACACAGGTTAAGACTGTAGAGAACGACGGCTACAGTGCTGTTCAGGTTGGTTTTATGGACAAGAGAGAAAAACTTGCGAATAAACCGGCTAAGGGTCAGTTTGCCAAAGCAGGAACCTCTGCAAAGAGATTCGTAAAAGAGCTCAAGCTTGATGACGCAGAAGGATATGAGCTCGGTCAGGAGATCACCGTTTCTATGTTTGAAGCCGGTGACAAGATAGATGCGACAGCGATTTCCAAAGGTAAAGGATATCAGGGCGCGATCAAGAGACATGGACAGCATACAGGTCCGAAGACGCATGGTTCCAAATACCATCGTCATGCAGGTAGTAACGGTATGGCATCCGATCCAGGAAAAGTTATGAAAGGTAAGAAGATGCCGGGTCACATGGGACATGTGAAAGTTACGGTTCAGAATCTTGAAGTCGTTAGAGTAGATGCAGAGAACAATGTGATTCTGGTGAAAGGTTCCGTACCTGGACCGAAGAAGTCATTAGTCACACTGAAATCTGCAGTGAAAGCGTAAGGCTTGTAAAGGAAGGAGGACTTACAGATGGCATCAGTATCTGTTTTTAATATGGAAGGTGCGAAAGTGGGGACGATCGAGTTAAGCGATTCTATCTTTGCAGTGCCGGTAAATGAACATTTAGTACATCAGGCAGTTGTTGCTCAGCTTGCAGCAAAACGCCAGGGTACACAGAAAGCCAAAACACGCGGTGAGGTTTCCGGAGGCGGAAGAAAGCCATGGAGACAGAAAGGAACAGGACATGCGCGTCAGGGTTCCATCCGTGCACCACAGTGGAAAGGCGGCGGAGTTGTTTTTGCTCCGACACCAAGAGATTACTCTGTAAAGGTTAATAAGAAAGAAAAACTGGCTGCTATGAAATCCGTTCTCAGCGCAAAGGTTGCAGAAGAGAAATTCATCGTTTTAGACGAGCTGAAATTCGAAGCACCGAAGACAAAAGAGATGAAGGCAGTTTTAGATAATCTCAAAGTCAGCAAGGCTATAGTCGTTACAAAGGAAAAAGATGATGTTGTTGTGAAATCTGCAGCTAACCTGCCGAATGCTATGACAGCAGCACTCAACACCATCAACGTATATGACATGCTGAAATATGACACAGTCGTTGTCACGAAAGAAGCAGTCGAAGCGATTGAGGAGGTATACGCATAATGGCAGATTTAAAATATTACGACGTTATTTTAAGACCGGTCGTTACGGAAAAAAGTATGACCCTCATGGGCGAAAAGAAGTATACATTTGATGTACATCCGGATGCTACCAAGACACAGATCAAGGAAGCAGTTGAGAAGATGTTCGAGGGAACAAAGGTTGAGAAAGTCAACACGATGAACCTTCCGGGCAAGAAGAAAAGAAGAGGATATATCTTCGGCAGAACCGCTCAGAGAAAGAAAGCAATCGTGAAGCTGACGGAAGACAGCGAGGATATCCAGATTTTTGAGGGTCTGTAGACCACTACATTTTCAAGAAGAAACTATACGCTTACGAAAGCGTGATATCAAAATTCGGTAACGAAAGGAGACAAAAGGGATGGGCATCAAAACATATAACCCATATACACCTTCCAGAAGACATATGACAGGTTCTGATTTTTCAGAGATCACCAAAAAGACTCCTGAAAAATCATTGACTTATAACTTAAAGAAGAACTCCGGCCGCAACAACCAGGGTAAGATCACAGTAAGACATCGCGGCGGCGGAGCAAAGAAGAAATACAGACTGATTGATTTCAAGAGAAATAAAGACGGTATTCCGGCTAAGGTTATCGCGATCGAGTACGATCCGAACAGAACAGCCAACATCGCTCTGATCTGCTACGCAGACGGCGAGAAAGCATATATCATTGCTCCTTATAAACTTGAAATCGGACAGACGATCATGAATGGACCGGAAGCAGAAATCCACATCGGAAACTGCCTCCCGTTAGAGAATATCCCGGTTGGTACGGAAGTACACAATATCGAGCTTTTCCCAGGCAAGGGCGCACAGCTTGTACGTTCTGCAGGAAACTCTGCACAGCTGATGGCAAGAGAAGGAAAGTATGCTACATTAAGACTTCCGTCCGGTGAGATGAGAATGGTTCCGATCAAATGCCGTGCAACAATCGGCCAGGTTGGAAATATCGAACATGACCTGATCAATATCGGTAAAGCAGGACGTAAACGTCACATGGGTATCCGTCCTACAGTCCGTGGTTCCGTTATGAACCCGAATGACCATCCACACGGTGGTGGAGAAGGTAAAGCCGGCATCGGCCGTCCGGGTCCATGCACACCTTGGGGAAAACCGGCACTCGGCTTAAAGACAAGAAAGAAAAACAAGCAGTCTAATAAGTTGATCGTCAGAAGAAGAGACGGACGTAACGTTAAATAATTAAGGAGGTAACTCATGGCTCGTTCATTGAACAAAGGACCATTTGCAGATAAAAGTTTATTAAAAAAAGTTGATGCGATGAATCAGTCCGGCGATAAGAGCGTGATCAAAACATGGTCCCGCCGCTCCACGATTTTCCCATCCTTTGTAGGTCATACTTTTGCAGTACATGACGGAAGAAGACATGTCCCGGTGTATGTAACGGAAGATATGGTTGGACACAAATTAGGTGAGTTCGTTCAGACCAGAACATACAGAGGACACAGCAAAGACGAAAAGAAATCAAAAGTGAGATAATATACGCCTGAAAGGAGGTTTCATCCATGGCTAAAGGACATAGATCCCAAATTAAAAGAGAAAGAAATGCACAGAAAGATACCAGACCTTCAGCAAAACTTTCTTACGCCCGTGTATCTGTGACGAAAGCTTGTTTCGTCCTGGATGCGATCAGAGGTAAAGATGTTGAGACAGCGTTAGGTATCCTTGAATATAATCCAAGATATGCTTCCAGATTGATCGGAAAACTCCTGAATTCCGCGATTGCCAATGCAGAGAACAACAACGGAATGAGCAGAGATAATCTCTATATCGCTGAATGTTATGCGAATAAGGGACCGACCATGAAGAGAATCAGAGCAAGAGCACAGGGCCGTGCCTACAGAATCGAAAAGAGACAGAGCCACATCACAATTGTTCTGGATGAGAAATAAGGAGGTATACAATGGGACAGAAAGTTAACCCACATGGTCTGAGAGTCGGAATCATTAAAGATTGGGATTCCAGATGGTATGCAGAGAAAGATTTTGCAGATAACCTCGTAGAGGATGACAAGATCAGAAAATATATTAAGAAACGTTTATTCAGTGCCGGCATCTCCAGAACAGAGATCGAGCGTGCTTCTGACCGTGTGAAGATCATTATCCACACAGCTAAGCCCGGCATCGTGATCGGAAGAGGCGGATCTTCCATCGAAGCGTTAAGAAAAGAGCTTGAAAAGCTTACAGACAAGAAACTTATCATTGAAGTACAGGAAATCAAGAGATTTGATGTAGATAAAGATGCTCAGCTCGTTGCTGAAAATATTGCAGCACAGCTTGAGAATCGTATTTCCTTCCGTCGTGCCATGAAATCCTGCATGCAGAGAACCATGAGAAATGGTGCACTTGGTATCAAAACTATGTGTGCCGGCCGTCTTGGTGGTGCAGATATGGCTCGTACTGAGTTCTACAGTGAAGGAACTATTCCGCTGCAGACACTTCGTGCCGATATCGATTACGGATTCGCAGAGGCAAATACTACATACGGTAAGGTAGGTGTTAAGGTTTGGATCTACCTTGGTGAAGTACTTCCTACAAAGGAAACACAGGAAGGGAGCGATAAATAATGTTAATGCCGAAAAGAGTAAAACGTCGTAAACAGTTCCGTGGCTCCATGAAGGGAAAAGCTACAAGAGGAAATAAGATCACTTATGGTGAGTACGGTCTTGTTGCAACAGAGCCTTGCTGGATCAAATCCAATCAGATTGAGGCAGCCCGTGTTGCCATGACCCGTTATATGAAGCGTGGCGGTAA
>CACZNZ010000317.1 GCA_902782625.1 uncultured Lachnospiraceae bacterium
CGCCAGAGAAGACAGAAACCAAATCCGGAAACAGTTCAGCGTCCCTGAAAGCGCGGTCGTTGGTGTTTACACCGGAAGAATCACGCGAGAAAAGGGAATGGAGGAGCTTTGGCAGGCGCTCGTGCTGATGGATGAAGAATGGCCGGACGGACTGTGGGTCATTCTTGTTGGCGACGGTGATTTTCGTGCTCTCATGGAGCAGAAGATTTCACGGATGAAGCATGCTGAACGCATTGTCTTTACGGGGTACAAGCCGCGGGTAGTTGCATATCTGCATGCTGCTGATTTTTTCGTGCATCCTTCTTTGCATGAAAATCTGTCTATCTCGATTCTGGAGGCCTGTGCTGCACGATTGCCCTGCATTGTGACAGACGTGGGCGGCAACAGAGAAATCATCCGTGAAGATTTTGGGATGATTCTCCCGGCTCGGGACGCAGTTGCGCTGCAGCATGCAATTATCCGGATGTGCTCCGATACGATCAGGCAGCAGCTTCGGGATGCGCTGGAACAGGAAACGTTTGAGCAGTTTCAGGATGATCAGGTTGACAGGCAATTGGATCTGGTATATGAAAGACTGTTATGTATGGATGGTGAAAAAGTGTGAAATTGCGGCGAGGCGTCATCAGCATAAGGCACCTTCTGGTATTGTTCCTTGCTGCCTATGGCTTTTTTCTGCCGTTTGAGGAGCTCATTGTTCTGCCAACCGGGAGCTTGTTAGGCTTACTTGGCATAATAATCATGGCGCTCTGCTTGATGTTGAAAACCACCTACACGATAGATCGTTTGTTTTTGTACTTGATCCTATGGCTGACGTATAGTGCCGTATCTGTGCTGTGGACATCAAGTTATATGTGGTGGAAATATAACTTTATGATTTATGCCGGGCAGACCGTCTTCCTTTTTCTGACTTCACAGCAGTATCTGGAAAGGGAAGACTTGTGTTTCATAAAAAAGGGCTTGATTGCCGGAACGTTGATTGCCGCCTTGATTATTATCCTGTTTCCTGTTCAGGCAACTTTTACCTCTGAGGGGCGAAGAACGATTCTGATCGCCGACATGAAGATGGATCCCAATATTCTTTCAGCGATTTTGATCATCGGCTTTTACTCCTGTATCGATTTGTATTTTCACCGTGAGTTAAAGAAAAAATCAATACTGGTGCTTTTTCTGACGATACTTGCGGTTGGCATTGTTTTTACCGGCTCACGCGGAGGCGCTATCTCTCTGATCGTGTCGGCATTTTATATGCTGTTTTTTCTTGTCGGCAAAAAGAGAGAGCAAAAGCAGAAATATTTTTTGTGGATTATGGGTTTGGCTGTCCTCCTTGTGGCGGTTTACTGGTTGCTTCCGGAAAATGCGCTCTTCCATCGTTTTGATCTCAAAAACCTGTTCGGACAGGATGACTACCGCAACGGCGCACATAATCGATATACTGTTTGGAAAAAAGCATTTGTACTGTTTCTGCGCCGCCCGTTGTTTGGATATGGTTGCGGAGGCTTTTTCCAGGCAATTACAGAGGTCTACTTCCGTAGAACAGCGGCACATAACATGTTTATTCTTGAGCTTGTTGAGCTTGGGCTTGTAGGTTTAGCGCTGATTGGCTTGGTATTCATCAGCGTGATACGTGTTGTGCGAAAAAGCAGGGAATACGCTGATCGCGGACTGCTGATGGCAATATTAGTGATTTCCATGACCTTAGACACGCTCGGCTATAAATATTTATGGGTCACACTGCTTTTTGTACTCCTTTCAGGCCGAATTGAAGAGGCTGAAAAAGCAGTTGAAGATCTTACCGTACAGGAAGGAGAGCGAAGCGCGGGAAAGGAGAACCTGTATTGACACAAAATGATTTATTAAGAACGCAGCATGCAGAACTGGAGATCATGGATGAGGTTCACCGGATTTGTGAACGATATACAATTCCTTATTATATGATCGGAGGCACGGGTATTGGAGCAATCCGACATCAGGGTTTTATCCCTTGGGATGTGGACATCGACATCGGAATGCTCCGGGTGGATTATGACCGGTTCAAGGAGGCATGTGCACAGGAGCTGAATCCGCGCTTCGAATACAGAGACTATCAGAATACGCCGAATTATAACAAGCCGCACGCAATTGTTTCCATGAGGAGGACGTCGCTTATCAGCTTCTACCATCCCTATAATACGCGTCTTGCAGATTATGGCATATTCGTAGATTTGCTCCCGTTAGACAATGCGCCTGAAGAAATCCAGGAGCAGAAAGCGCACGGAAAAGCGATTGCTCGGCTGATGAGGATGAAAGAATACAAGCTTGCCACATGCTACGACGCGTCTAGACTGAAGAAGGCTGTCAAGGAGGCGAGAAGACTTTTGGCAGCAGGCGTTACGATTGACAGCCTAAATCAGAAGCTGGAGCAGGAGATGCGAAAGTACAATGATTGCGAAACTGCATTTGTTTGCTCTACGGCAGGCAAATATGCCTATGCAAAAGAATGTGTGCCGAGGGAATACTTTGGAACACCTGTTCTCATGCCTTTTGCGGGGCGTGAATACTATGCGTCGAAAAGACTGGGCGATTATCTTACACATGTTTATGGAGATTACATGAAGCTTCCGCCTTTGGAAGCACAGCAGGATAGTCTGAATTTGTTTCAGAAGGTAACGTTTTCAGACGACTGACCTCAAGCGGTATATCGGAGGGTAGCATGAACACAGCGATCATCATTGCCGGCGGGAAAGGCTCCCGGATGGGACAGGATATCCCCAAGCAATTCATCAATGTCTATGACAAGCCGGTGCTGGTCTATACGCTCCAGGGCTTTCAGCAGCATCCGCAGATTGACGCCATCCTCGTTGTATGCATCGACGGCTGGCATGACGTCGTGAAGGCCTATGCCAGACAGTTCGGCATTGACAAGCTGAAGTGGGTTGTCTCCGGCGGCGAGACCGGGCAGGAGTCCATCCGAAACGGCGTCTTCGCGCTGGAGGGCGTCTGCGCG
>CACZNZ010000318.1 GCA_902782625.1 uncultured Lachnospiraceae bacterium
GGAAAACTCATAGTTAATGACAGACTTGGGGGAGCGCTGTCCCATATCGTTGTCATGCAGCATGTATCGAAGGAACTCCTGACAGATTTTCTAAGTGAAGTGAAAGCGGAACCGGGAACAAAATGACAGCAGGAAAAGAAATGTTTAGAACATTGGAAGACAAGGGATTGAAGACGCAAAAGACCCCGGAGGAAGCTCTGACGGCGGAGGAAAAAGCGAAGGCAGAAGAGGAAAAGAATGCCCTGTATGAAAAGCAGGAAAAACGGCTGGAGATCGTGATCGCCATTTTCCTGGGAATAACGGCGCTGCTTGTTGCATGGGCAGCCTGGATCGGGTCTATTCACAGTGGAAACCAGAATGATAATTACACGATGAGCAATAACTATGCTTCGGCTGGATCTTCCGAATATAATACCGCATCACAGTACATTCTCCAGGACATGATGGTCTGGAATACGATTCAGGATTATCTGTTTGAGAAAGCGATTGCAGAATACGACAATGATTACCAGAAGGCACAGATGCTGCAGGATAAAGTGGATCATCAGATCAGGAAGAACTGCTCGGAGGAATTTGCTGAGGCGATTAACTGGGCGTATGAACAGGATCCGGCAGGAACAGTTTCTCCATTTACGAAACCGGGCATGATAGACGGATACTATACGAAGGCCAATGAACTTCTGGAGGAATCCATGACTTACCATGAACAGGGAGAAGAGGACAGCAGCAATTGTGACAAGTATGGTCTTGTCGGAGTGGTCTATTCACTTGTGCTGTTCCTTCTGGGAATTGTGGGGATCTTTAAACGCCTGCCGAGCCGCCGGCTCGTTTTCTGGGTCTCGATCGGACTGCTTGTTATAGCAACCGTGTACATGTGCATGATTCCTTTGCCGACAGGATTCAGTCTCGCGAATTGCTTTGATTTCTAGCGGAACCGGGAACAGAATGACAGCAGGAAAAGAGAGCAGACAATAGCGTGAATAAAATGGTTTCTAAGCATGGCAGCTGTTTCCCTGCTGGCAGTCATCTACATATGCCGCGTTGGAAAGGGAAGAAGCTTCAGCGACAAAATGCTGCTGCTTCCCGAGCGCTTTGGTGCTTTGCCGGAGGATGAAATCTCAGTTGAGTATTCCGCCGCAGAAGAGATACAGGAGCTCTCAAAGGTTGCAGTTGCTTTTGCTCTCGAACACAAGGCAGAAAGAAACCGGGCCCTGCAGTTTGACCTTGTGGTAGAGGAACTGGCACAGATACTGTCTGATTACGGACTTACTGATGGGAAAGAGCATCACATATATATTAGACTTGTGTCAAAGGACGAAGATCTAATCGTCAGGCTGCGTGACGACTGTAAGCTCTTCAACGTGGCCGAATATCAACAGCTGTTACAGGAACGGGGAGAAAAAGAAATGAGCCCGGCTATCATCATGAAAATAGCAAAGGAATCTCAATACTCACCAACCTTCGGGACAAATACGATAATCATTCGATTATAGTGTGACAAGAGCTGATCTTATGGGCAGAATCAGAGGTGAAAAAAAGATATCCGGCAGGAGTTATCTGCTGAAGGATAATACGGAAAATGTAATCATTGCAGACAGTACTGCCATGCTTCACAGTGTCAGCTTTAATGACTACTATGTAGAACAGTTTACCGCCGGTGTTACCTGTCTTCTGAATGATTATGCGGATCTTTTAGGAGAAGGAACTGCCGTCGAATACAGTCTGACAAAAAAATTCTCAAAAGTCGAACTTCGCATGCTGGTATCAGGAGAGGCATACGACATTTTTAAAAACGGCAGCGAAGCGCGGAAACGTCAGTTTGAGAGACTTACCGGCCTAAATCTGAATACGGAGCTTGTAAGCATCTCATATAAGTATGAGTCGGGATGCAATGTGGTCTGTGTCAGTCTTCCGCTGTCAAAAAAACGGAAACCGATTTATAAGAATCCGATGATCCTGGCAATTGTCTTTGGGGTGGGTCTTGGGTTCCTTTGCCTGCTTCTGCCGGATACGGTAAGAGATTTCATCATTGACGATGTGGCATCGGAGGTAAAGTCGGTGCTGCTGAGTGTGATCACGGGTGTCATGGGACCCTTTATCTTCATCTCGATCGTAACATCCGTCGTCTCACTGAACAGCATCAATGATCTCACACACCTTGCATTCCGGATACTGAAACGCTTTGTCGTGTGTATTCTGTTTCTGATGCTGGTATCCATAGGGGTCTCTGTTATTTTTTTCAACAGCTTCGGTACCAATGAAATAAGCTTCGAGCCGTCTTATATCATACAGCTGATACTCTCGATCTTTCCTACGAACGTCATTGACCCGTTTCTTAACACCAACATCCCGCAGCTTGTGGTACTCGGGATGCTGATGGGAGCTGCATTGCTTATTCTCGGGGACAAAGTCAGCGGAATAAAAGAGCTGCTCCTGCAGATAAACCAGTGTGTGATCAGTGTTATGAAGATCATACTGACGGTCATCCCTTTGATTCCCTTCCTTAGTCTTCTGACGATCATCGGATCCGGCAACGCAAGCGAAATTCTAAAGGGATGGAAGTTTATCGTGGCAGTCTATATCGTGTTATCCATCGCCGTTGCGGTAAAGGCGGTGAAAACATCTCTGGTAACGCACATCCGTATCCCTGATTTCTGGAATAAGCTTAAGCCAATTATTATTACCGCGTTTTCAACAAGCTCCTATGCGGCGCCTCTGAATCAAATGTATGAGATTTCCGATAAGGAACTGGGGATCAAGCCGGAATTCACTTCCTTCTGGATACCGATGTACGATGCAATGTTTGGCATTAAAACAACGGTATACCTCATCCTGGGCACATTGCTGGCCGCAGAGTTTGGAGGAACGGCTCTGACAACGTCATTTCTGTTCATTATGCTGTTTGTGACGCTGGAGCTTTCACTGGCATCACCGGGTACTACCAGTTCATGGACGATCATGTTTGAGATCCTGGGGATGTCGACAGACTATGTCGGTCTGTTTGCTGTATACAGAACCTTTACAGATAACTTCAGTACGGCGGCCACCATAACATACAGTATGCTGGAACAGGTTGAAGCTGCGCACAAACTCGGAGGTATGAAAGAAGTGTGAATGAAAGGATTATAAAATGATATGGTCGCCAAAAGTATTAGCAGAGGCGACAATTTGAGTGTAACTGTTAACTATGTTCCCTGACAACTGAATACAGTTCACGGCCTCCAAGAACACCCTGCTAAGCTTGATTTATGCGGTTTTTTAAGCTTCGAAGTAGTATAATATAGACAGTAGATATCCTATTTCTTCGAGGTGTTCC
>CACZNZ010000319.1 GCA_902782625.1 uncultured Lachnospiraceae bacterium
ATGTTTCCGTCTTTTCCACAAAGGCCAACGGCGTTGACACCGAGTTTCTGCATCATGCCGACCAGTTCTTTATTTACTTTATTAAGCACCATCTCGGCGATATTCATCGTCTCCTTGTCCGTGATTCGAAGACCATTATAAAACTCTGATTCTTTACCACTGAGTCCCACCCATTTGCTGATTTCTTTTCCACCGCCATGAACGATGATCGGTCGCATCCCGACCAGTTTAAGCAGTGCCACATCCTTGATAACATTGTATTTCAACTTCTCATCAAGCATAGCGCTGCCACCGTATTTAACAACGATCGTCGATCCGTTGAACCGACGAATGTAAGGAAGTGCCTCTATCAGTGTATTGGCCTTGATCATTTCATCTCCCACATTGGGATTATACTTCTGCATTCTATTATCCTCCTGTACCCTTTTCCATGGTAATTTTATGATCTGTAATCGGCATTGATCGTCACATATTCATAGGTAAGGTCACAACCCCATGCCGTTGCCTGCCCGTCTTTCTGATTCACGTACAGATCGCAAATAACCGGATCACCGGAAAGAATCTGTGTCGCTATTTCTTCACTGTAGTTTGCTGCAGTACCGTTTTCCACGAGTGTCAACTTCCCATGATCACTTTTTATCACAATCTTTACTTTCTCCGGGTCAAAGTCTGCTCCACTGTATCCCATGGCACAAAGGATTCTGCCCCAATTGGCATCTTTCCCGAAAACAGCTGCCTTGGTCAGACTGGAACATACCACAGCTTTTGCAAGCATTTTAGCGGATTTATTATCAACAGCCCCAAAACAATTTACTTCAAAAAGCCTTGTACAACCCTCTCCGTCTCCTGCAATCTGCTTTGCCAGATAAGTCATCACATGGCCAAGAGCCTCTTTAAAAATAAGAGCCTGCGGGCTGTCAGTATCCTGGATCAACTCATTGCCTGCCTCCGCATTACAAAGCACCAGACAGGTGTCATTCGTTGAAGTATCTCCGTCCACGGAGACCATATTAAAAGAATCTTCCACAAGTTCATAAACCATTTGATCAAGAACTTCTTTTTCGATACAGACATCACTGGTAATGAAGGCAAGCATAGTTCCCATATTTGGATGAATCATCCCGGCACCTTTGCACATTCCTCCGACTGTGACTTCCCTGTCACCAATCCGGACCGTGATGGCAATCTCCTTTTTATGAGTATCTGTCGTCAGGATTGCATGGGCTGCATCATCTGCCGCCTGCACAGAATCTTCAATTTGTGAAGTAAGCTTTTTTATCCCATCACTGATAATATCCATCGGAAGCTGGGGGCCGATGACACCTGTTGAAGCTACAAGTACATGTTCTTTCGCCACATCAAGGAGTTCCCCTGCGATGCGAGCCTCTTCTTCACAATTCATCAGCCCTTCTTTTCCTGTACAGGCATTCGCCACACCGCTGTTGATGACGATCGCCCTGGCAACTCCTTGTTCTACCACCTTCTGATCCCAGAATACCGGAGCTGCCTTTACGACATTTCTTGTAAATGTTCCGGCACAGACTGCAGGTTTTGTGGAATACACAATCGCCATATCTTTATTATCTTTTCCAGCCTTTATTCCGGCTCTGAGTCCTGCTGCCTGAAATCCTATCGGCGCAGTGACACCGCCATTTGTTATGATCATTTGATACACCTCTTTTTCTTTATTCACATACAGTTTTCTATTTAACCACAAAACCCTTTCCCGTGCAAGTGGATTCCTTTTTCATAATCAAATATGTTTTATTTTTACCATTTAAATATATATTCTGTAACTCTGCATAATTATACGTCAATTTTCGAATTTACGCAAGCTTTTAATGTATATTTATTTATAATATATCAAAAAACTCTTGCAATCCTCCTAAAATTGACGTATAGTATACTACGTGATTTAAAGTTCATACGAAGGAGGACATATACGAATGAATAAGGAAAAAGTTGTACTGGCTTACTCTGGAGGTCTGGATACCACAGCAATCATTCCCTGGTTAAAAGAGAATTATGATTATGAAGTAATATGTTGCTGCATCAATTGCGGACAGGGGGAAGAGCTTGACGGTCTGGAGGAGAGAGCTTTATATTCAGGAGCATCCAAGCTTTATATAGAAGATATTGTCGATGATTTCTGCGAGAATTATATTATACCCTGCGTACAGGCAGGTGCTGTATATGAAAACAAGTATTTGCTAGGTACTTCCATGGCACGTCCCGGCATTGCTGCAAAACTTGTTGAGATTGCCAGAAAAGAAGGCGCATCTGCAATCTGTCATGGCGCCACAGGAAAAGGAAATGATCAGATTCGTTTTGAATTAGGTATCAAGGCACTGGCACCAGATCTTAAGATCATAGCAGCATGGCGCGATGACAAGTGGACAATGAAGTCCCGTGAAGATGAGATTGCTTACTGTAAAGCACATGATATTCATCTTCCTTTCTCTGCAGATTCCAGCTACAGCCGCGACAGAAATCTCTGGCATATTAGCCATGAAGGACTCGAACTTGAAGATCCTTCTGTAGAACCGAATTATGATCATCTTCTCGTGATGACTACTGCTCCGGAAAAAGCGCCTGAAGAAGGCGAATATGTCACCATGACATTTGAAGCTGGAGTTCCAAAGAGCGTAAACGGGGAAGAGATGAAGGTTGCAGACATTATCCGTAAATTGAATGAATTAGGCGGAAAACATGGTATTGGTATTGTCGACATCGTCGAGAACCGTGTAGTCGGCATGAAGTCCCGTGGAATCTATGAGACACCAGGTGGAACCATTCTTTTCGAGGCCCAGCAGCAGCTTGAAGAACTTGTGCTTGACCGTGACACGATGAATGCCAAGAAAGACATGGGAAACCGTCTTGCACAGCTTGTATACGAAGGAAAATGGTTTACTCCTCTTCGGGAAGCAATCCAGGCATTTGTTACTTCCACGCAAAAATATGTCACTGGCGAAGTAAAATTTAAGCTTTATAAAGGCAACATTATAAAAGCCGGCACAACATCACCATACAGTATATACAGTGAATCTCTTGCATCCTTTACAACCGGAGATCTCTATGATCACCATGATGCAGAAGGATTTATCACACTCTTCGGTCTGCCGTCCAAAGTACGTGCTCTGATGTTACAGGAGAAAAATAAATAAAGTTTTTTAAGAAGGGCTGTCGCATTAAATGAACAGCTCAGGATTGCCAGGATTCTTGTATACTTGCAAGAGTCCTGGTTTTTTTGCAGGAAGAGCATTTTCAGTGCTGGGTAGGACTCGTTGCGTTTGCTGTTTCGGTTCGCGCGCTGATGATCCGCCATTCGCGCAAACTCGCTTCGCATGCTCC
>CACZNZ010000320.1 GCA_902782625.1 uncultured Lachnospiraceae bacterium
AAGAAGCCAGAGAACAGGGCGATCTTTCCGAGAACGCTGAATACGATGCAGCAAAAGATGAGCAGAGAGCTATCGAGACAAGGATTGAGGAGATCGAAGAGATCATCAAGTATGCCGTTGTGGTAGACGAGAGTGAAGACAAAGACACCGTCGGTATCGGCAGTACAGTAAAATTCTATGATCTGACTTTTAATGAGGAACTGGAATATAAGATTGTCGGATCTACTGAAGCGAACATCCTTGACGGGCTGATGTCAAACGAATCTCCAATCGGACAGGCACTGATGGGTGCCCATGCGGGAGATGAACTTGAGACAGAGACGCCGGATGGAATCGTCAGATTCAGGATCATCGAGATCACCAGAGATGAAGATGATATGTAGGAAAGATACAGAGGAGAGAATGCGTGATGATTTTCGCATATCTCCTCTGTTTTTATTTACTTCTTCCGGGGATTCTATTGTAATTCATTAAAAAAACATGATATACTATCTTGTAAATGCAAGCAATGGTATATGTTGCGGAGAAAAGATATGATTGATGCAAAAAAGGTCCGCATGATGACAAAACTGGCAGTGTATGAAGACGGACCGGGGAAAGAAGATCTGAAGATACATGGTTACGAAGAAGGAAATTATGTGAACATTCAGATGATAAAGACAATCATCGCCGTGACGGTGGGATATGGACTTATCATTTTTTTATACTGCCTTCGTTATTATTCAGATGTTGCGAGTAAAGGATTCGATGTTCCCTTCGGAGAAATATTTCTGCCATGTGCAGTCGGGTATGTGATTGTTTTGATTCTTAGCATCATATATTCTCGGCGCCTTTATCGGGAGAGGTTCAGGCAAATGGAAATAAGACTGAAAGAATATGAAGAAAATCTTGAGAATCTCAGCGAGCATATGACAGAGAAAAAACAGAACTGAAACTGTCATTGAGGTGTATAATGAATAATGAAAAAATTCTGACACGTCTTGCGAATTTCAAGGAGACTGTGAATTATTATTATCAGGAGAATGCGAATATTCTGGAGCCGGTCCTGAAGTTTCTTCTGTCGTTAGGTACACTGTTCATCTTATACAGGATGTTTCCATATCGTGATTTTACGACAGTGCTCTGGTACTGCCTTATGGCTTCGGTGATACAGGCGATGGTTCCGCTTTCTGTGATGAATCTGACAGGAAATATGCTGGTTATCCTGAATCTGTCGGCTATCTCTTTGGATATCG
Organism: uncultured Lachnospiraceae bacterium; assembly: GCA_902782625.1. Classification (GTDB taxonomy): domain Bacteria; phylum Bacillota; class Clostridia; order Lachnospirales; family Lachnospiraceae; genus Anaerobutyricum. The sequence continues at coordinate 1,236 of CACZNZ010000320.1, forward strand.
TTGCCGGATATGCAGTACTGATGCTGATCTGCTGGCTTATGTGTATTCGCTTTAACAAAAGATTAGCGTTCATGCCTGTACTGGTTGCAGTGCTTTTCTATCTGAAACTGGAGTATTTTCTGCCGGTACTCATCGGAATGTTTATGGGGTTCAGCGGATTGCTGCCGGTGGCTTTCGGTACGATCATATACTTTTTTGCAATATATACGTCAGATGCCAGTGCACTGCTAACGACATCAGACAATCAGGCTCCCGGCCTGGGACTGCAGCGCATTGTCAGTCTGCTTGTAATAGATAAAAAACTACTTGTGATACTCGTTAGTTTCAGCCTGGTGATTTTTGCAGCGGCTAAGCTTAATCAGCTGTTTCATGAGAGAGCATGGCTGTTCTCTGTATTGATCAGTTATCTGGCGCTGGCTTTGCTGCTTTTATCAGGAAGATTTATATTCGAACTGGATTACTCGATCTGGCGCATTTTCCTTGAGTGCGTCCTTGGAATCATCCTTTGTATCATCATCTGGTTTTTCCGTGGCATCGGCGATGTTTCGAGAATGGAGAGAGTAACATTTGAGGATGAAGATTATATTTACTTTGTCAAGGCGGTCCCTAAGATCAAGGTGACTAAGAGGCAGAGAGAGGTAACCAAGATAGAGGCAGAAGAGGATACAGATTCGTTCTTGGAGGAATAATCCCATGTTGACATGGAATTCAACAATGTTTATGAATATCGTCAATCAATATATCAGTCGTTACAGCAGCTGGCTTTCCGCGACATTTTCTACGATAGGAATCTCGGATGTGCTGGATATCATCATCATTGCATTGATTGTATATCAGTTGTTGAAATGGGTGCAGGTAACACGGGCCTGGACACTGTTCAAAGGTCTGATCGTATTGCTGTTGTTTGCTCTGGCGGCATACATGCTCCAGCTGAAGACAATTTCATGGCTGCTGTCTAAATCTCTGGGCGTAGGGATTACAGCAGCAATCATCATCTTTCAGCCGGAACTGCGACGGGCTCTCGAGCAGCTCGGAAGAAGAAAATTCATCCGTGCGCTTTTGTCATCACCCGTACTTTCCGATCATGACGATCAGATGAGTGATAAGACAGTGAACGAGATTATCAAAGCCTCTTTTGAAATGGGAAAAGACAGGACAGGAGCATTGATCTGCGTGGAGAGGAATGTAGCTCTCGGGGAATATGAGAGAACCGGCATTACTGTAGACGGTATAGTGTCAAGTCAGCTTCTCATCAATATATTTGAACATAATACACCGCTTCATGACGGTGCGGTCATCATTCGGGGTAACAGAGTGGTGTCGGCAACATGTTATCTTCCGATTACGGATAACCCGGATATCGGAAAGGAACTTGGTACCAGACACCGTGCTGCTATCGGTCTTAGTGAGGTGTCTGACAGTATTACGATCGTTGTATCGGAGGAGACAGGAACTGTCTCTGTCGCCAGGGATGGAAGGCTCCGCTATGATCTGACGAAAGAAGAACTGCATGATGTGTTTGAAACGGTAGGTATTACGAATTCGGAAGAAGAAAATATAAGCGTATTTGCCAGAATGAAAGGAAGATTGCGTAATGGAAAGTCAAAGAAGGAGTAATTATGGGATGAAGATCCTGTCCTTCGTCATAGCTGTTCTGATATGGCTTCTGGTGACATACATCAATGACCCTGTGATTACCAGAAGGTTCTCCGATGTGGAGGTTACGGTACTGAATTCCGAAGAACTGGAGAAAAAGGGATATACTTATGACATTATAAAAGGAGAGACAGTCTCCTTCACAGTAAAAGGCAACAGGTATCTTGTGAATTCCCTGACGGTAGCGGATTTTGAGGTGACAGCGGATCTGAAGAATCTTTCCATTATGGATGCGGTGCCGATAGAGGTTGAAGCCAGACACGATAATAACCGACTGGAGATTACCAAATCCGAAGATACGATGATTATCAGTAAGGATAAGGGCGTGACTGTGAGCATTCCGGTCAATGCTCAGGAAAAAGGCACACCTCAGAAAGGATATGCACTGGGTAGTCTGGTTGCAACGCCGAATCTAATTAAAGTCAGGGGGCCAAAGAGCCTTCTGATTGAGGCGAAAGAAATCCGGGTAATGATTGACATCTCCAATGCTACAGAAGATGTTACGACCATAGACAGACCGAAACTCTACGACGAAGACGGTGCACTGATTACCAGCAAGCAGATAGAATTCGATACCTCGGAGATCAAGGTAGATGCCCAGATATGGAAGACCAAAGACGTGAATATCACCCTGGAGGCAGAGGGGAATCCGACTGAAGGCTATAAGATGACCTCTTTTGATTATGAGCCTAAAAAGATCACCGTTGCGGCGGAAGATGAAATACTTGAGACGCTTCAGGCGATAGATCTGGGCACTGTTTCCGTGGAAGGTCTTTCAAAAGATTATGAGAAAGATATTCCCGTCGAGGAACTGAATCTTCCAGACGGCGTTGTGGCTACACGAGATGTAAGTGCCATTAAGGTTAAAGCCGTGATCGAGGAGAAGAAGAATATCGAAAAAAACTTTTTAGAAAAAGACATTGACATCAGAAACAATAAGAACAAGTATAAAGTGACATTTTCAAAAGACAATAAATACACGGTGAATCTCTTCGGCGCCAAGTCGGAGATCGATGCACTAGATGCAAAGGTTCTTGATCCTTGGGTTGATGTAAGCGGACTGGAACCGGGAACTCACAATGTGGTACTCCATGTAAAAGAGCCGGACGATATTACGGTGGAGAACACTAGTACGGTCACTGTTACTCTGAAGGAATAGACCTATGATTACCAGTATATCCAATCCCAGAATAAAAAATCTTCTTAAACTCAAAAAGCAGCCTAAGGAAAGAAATCGGCAGAACTGTTTTATCGTGGAAGGCCCCCGCATGTTTTTTGAGATACCACAGGAAAGACTTCGTGCGTGCTATATGACGGAGAGTTTTGAGGAGGAATACTCGGACAGATTAAAAGATTACAGATATGAGCTGGTCAGCGAAAAGGTGTTGAAACATCTTGCCGACACAACAACTCCGCAGGGAGTGATCGCTGTGGCGGCAAGGCAGGAAACATCTCTTGAAGAAGTAATCGGGCAGGTGGAATTCCCCTGCCTTTTTCTGTTGGAGAATCTTCAGGATCCCGGGAATATGGGGACGATCATCCGGACAGCGGAGGCGGCCGGAGTAGATGCGGTCATCGTAAGCAAAGACAGCGTGGATCCCTATAACAGTAAAGTGATACGGTCGACCATGGGAGCAATTTTCCGTGTGGCAGTTCTGATTGTGGAGGATCTTTCAGAGACGATTTCCCGGCTGAAAGATCATGACGTGGATATTTATGCGGCACATTTGCAAGGGGAGATTTTTTACCGGTATGATTATACAAAAGGCTGTGCCTTTCTGATTGGAAATGAAGGAAATGGGCTGAAGAAGGAGACGGTTCTTCAGGCTGATTACGGCATCCGGATTCCGATGAAAGGAAGAGTGGAATCACTGAATGCGGCCGTAAGTGCAACTGTACTGATGTATGAGGTGGTAAGACAGCGTACAGAGAACAATATGCACAAAGTATAATCATTCCACCTGAATCATTAATTATTCAATCTGTTGTAAAGTTGCTGAAAATCACAGATGATTATCATGCAATAAGACTAGAGATACATACACATTTGCAGATTTGTCTAAATACATGGTAAAAAAATTATGATAAAATACATTTGAAAGTCGGGTACTGTCCCCGATGAACTATATGATTTTATTTTAGGAGGGTTAAAATTATGGCAAAGTACATGATGGCGTTAGACGCTGGTACCACTAGTAACCGTTGTATCCTTTTCAATGAGAAAGGTGAAATCTGCAGCGTAGCTCAGGAAGAGTTTACACAGTACTATCCACAGCCAGGTTGGGTTGAGCATGACGCTACCGAAATCTGGAATACACAGTATTCTGTAGCTAAGAAAGCTATGGAGCAGTTAGGCGTTACAGCAGCTGATATCGCTGGTATCGGTATCACAAATCAGCGTGAGACAACGATCGTTTGGGACAAAGTTACTGGAGAGCCTGTATTCCATGCTATCGTATGGCAGTGCCGTCGTACATCCGAGTATTGTGATTCCTTAAAGGACAAAGGCTTAGTTGACTCCATCAGAGAGAAAACCGGTCTTGTAATCGATGCATACTTCTCCGGCTCCAAGATTCGCTGGATCCTTGAGAACGTTCCTGGTGT
>CACZNZ010000321.1 GCA_902782625.1 uncultured Lachnospiraceae bacterium
AGTGTTTCTGCTCTGCGGTTTCTGCGCCAAAAGCATTTGGGGGGAAGACAGATATCTCTATGATACGTTACCCATGATGTATATATTATATGATCCGGATACTGAACTCGAACATTATTATTACACTGATAATATCCTCGCCGGAAATATGAAGAGCTGGGAAATAACTACAGATGTACGATGATGGTAAAGGTGTTTCAAAGGACTATAAGAAAGCGTTCGAATGGTTTGAAAAAAGTGCCTTACAGGGATATATCGCAGCACAGACGGATCTTGGCGTTATGTACGAGATAGGTCGCGGGACAGATCAGAACTACGAAAAAGCTGTCGAATGGTATACCAAATCCGCGGAACAGGGACAGGACAGAGCCCAGTATTTGTTGGGAAACATGTACGAAAATGGCAATGGCGTGGAAAAGAACATTGATACTGCTATTGAGTGGTATACAAAAGCGGCTGATCAAGGCTATCAAAAGGCGAAAGATCGTCTGGACGACTTAAATCCGGAACCACAGAAAGATAACAGAGGATAAGGTGGAAGAGAGAGTGGAATCCACTTTGCACTTTGTCGAATCAGATTTTCACTATGCCATGATAAAAACTGCCGGGGGCAAATGATCCCAGCGCGCAAGACTTGCTGCATGGTGATATTCCTCGCAGCCGTCTATCTTCGCTGCGGAAGTAATGCACTTGCTGTTATATATCATGTCTGTCATAACATACCTCAGTGCCATGGGCGGGTGCCCGCAAACATATATGTATCCATATTCACTGCTGAATTGGCAGCAGAAACTATCCCGGCAGGTGTTGGCATGTGTGGTCGTATGATTTGTCTTTTGAAGAGCTGGACAATCCCGGGCATCTAAATACAGGGATTGCCGTGTTGGCTGTTTCATAAGGCAGGCTTCAGGAACAAAAGGTTAATTGTATTTATGAAAACATATAAGGAAGCTCTGAGTGAGCTGGAAGAACAGAATACAATAGAACAAAAGAATACGCGGTGGCATTATCTCTTTATTGGCGTGTATGCGATCCTGATCACCGCTTTTCTGGTCTGGGGATTCAGATTTTATAATGAAATATCTAAAGATCGTTATGCGTTTTTCATTTTTCTGGGCATTCCGGTTATCGGTCTGATCATTGAAGCAGTCAGCCTTAAGAATAACCGTGACCGTCTGGATATTCTCTACTCAAGGCATCAGGAACTTCTCCGGAGATTTGATACGGCTTCTTCGCAGCCGAATGATGAAACGGCAGATGACTTGATCAGAGAATGGGTGGGAACGGACAGAAAAGACACCTCATTATCAGAAGAAGAGAGAAAACTGATCAGTCTGCTGATACGGATCTCTTTTTCTGTATTGCTGGTGTTGGTGCAGCATGCATTGCGCAACATGAAAAATACAGACGATCCGAAGCTCTCCATACCAATTGCTCCAACATCAATAGAAAGATATCAGTATGACGAGATCAAAACACATCGGGCCGACTCTTCCTCCAGGGAAAGGGTTTCCGATGTCCCGAAACATGCATCAACAGATGACTGGATGAAGGGGCTTACCGTTCCAACTCAGATTCTTTATGTGGACGGCCTGTTTTCATATGAGATTACGGGATACAAGAAAAAGCGGCATAGTATTGTGTTAGAAACGCGCTTTACTAACGATTCGGAATATAATATAAAAGTTGAAAATGATTCAGATCATGAAAAGATCAATCATGAGGATAGAAGATGGTTGTTCCACATCAGTATGTATATACCGCCCGGAGAGACGAAAAAGAATAAAATAATAGTAAATGACCATGATGTTCCCTGGTATGATGCGTCTCTTAAAGAACTGGAGTTAAAACTGCAGATTTATAACGCGGATGAAGAAGATGTCAATTCAGAACAGGCATTTCTTCTGGAAACACCTCCCCTTGTGATCCGGACAGAGCCTGCTGAGGGAATGAGCGCTCAGGAAGATTATATAATTGACAACGAAAGGAAGGTCCTTTTTGAATCTGACGAAGTGAGGGTGATCCGTACGGGCATCTTTGATTGTCTGTATATCAAAGACGGTACTCCGACATTTATGAGCAGTACTTACTGGGAGATCCTGATTGAAAATATGTCACAGGAAGCTATTGAGATCAAAGATGCTGAATGTACTGTTAACGGCAGGAATGCCCTCTGGGACGGAAATGATCCCGATAAAGTGTGGGGAACTGTTCCCGCGGGCAAAAGGGAGACAGTGCATTTTGACCTGATCGGGAAAGTACCGGATGATGATACGAGCAAGACCATAACATCCTACATGGAACTTATCGGAATGCTTCGTATGCCATTGGAAGACATAAAAACATCTTCCCTGAGCTTTGATCTGAACTACAGCAATTCTGACGGAACGCCTGTCAGTGTCAGACTGGATGATTCGTACAGATGTTTTGAAGGATTCGATAATGAAGATAGTCAAAAGGAATCCCTCGATACGGATGCTCTGTCGCTCCCGACAACTGACTCATTGAGCGAATAGTCATATACAGGTAAAAGAGATGGAAAAAAACGATCACGTGATCCACGAGGAAGATTCATTAACAGAGATTATTCTGATGCAGAAGAGATGGCTTTTCGGTATGACGGTGATTAGTGTAATAACAGCGCTGTTCACAGTTTATATGGCTGTATTCTGGTATCAGGATAAGGATAACCGTTCTGTGAGACTTTTGTACTGCACGATAACATGTTTCGCCGGCCTTCTGCTGTTGGCGTGTATTATCTGTATTGTTCTTTGCAGCAAACATATCCTGAAAAACCGGGAAATAATAAACTCCGGTCTTCTCCGGACAGAAGGAACAACCGTAGAAAACTGCAGGCGGGAATGGCGCTCGTTTACAACAGGAGCGGCTTCTGTGTTAAGCCGTCTGACAAAGACACTGCTGATGGTTTTACTTCCGGCCGCAGGGTTATTGACACTCCATCTGCTATACGGCGAGACCGCTGCGGCTTCCACAAGTCAATCGCTTGAAACCGACGAAACGGAAACAGCCTCTGATATCTTCACGGAAGCAAAAAAGTATAAGGACTTCCTGCTCACATCAGATTCCGATCATCTGTATGAAGAAGTTCCTGCCTATTACTCAGCAGAAGAATGGATGAAAAACAGGACGATCGCACCGCGGGTCTTATATGAAGACGATCAGTATAAACTGGAACTGACCGGATACAGTATCCGGGAAGGAAACCTTCTCATTGAGACTGAGTTTACAAACAATTCAGAGAAGAGAGTTTTTGCCGGAGCAGTCTCCGGAAGTGTATACATCAATGATATGGTTACAGGGGTTTACTTAACCAACAACTTCGGTATGGAGACAAACGGCAACGTGTTGCCTGGCAGTACCGGGGGCGCCACGTTCACGCTGCCCGCAGACTCCGTATCCACGCTCGATCCATTGCTGAAAAAACTTGAATTCAGGCTGGGAGTATGGGAAAGAACAAGGACGTTTTATCCGAACTCACTTCTTCTTTCGACAGACCCGATTATCATTTATACGCAGTCCGATGACCGGCAGGATCCGGAGACAGATAATGCGGAAGAATATGAGCTCATTTCCGAGCCGGGAATGAAAATTCTGTATGAATCAGATGAGCTGCGTGTTGTCGGAAGAGGGATCCGGGGGCAACTGTACGACAATGAGGGGGAATACGTCATACCTGCACCGGATTTTCTTTTTACAAGCACTACCTGGAAGTTTCTGGTTGAAAACCGGACGGATCATGAGATTGTAGTCGATCATCTTGCGTGTAATGTAAACGGAGAAAAGGCCCTGTCCAGTATCATGGACGAGGAATGGCTTGAAATACCTGATCCCGAGCACAATGTCCTGAATGAATATTACGAGGTTGAATTCAATCGTATTCCCAAGGCAATCGACGCAGGAAGAAGAAGAGAATTCTATTTCTCCCTGAAAAGGGCTGAAAATGCAGATGAAATAGAAGGAGAAGAGACATCAGAAGATGTTCGGCGAGTTGAACGGATGCTTGATGAGATCCAAACCGCATCAGCCGAGTTCGTTATAAATTATACGAATTCCGCAGGAGAAACACAACAGGTGCAGATCGTCGATGAGTATGTCCGGCCGGATAATTAGCAGATCTTTCGGCGTAAAAACATATATGGGCAAAGCCTCCGATACCGCCCGTGAGATTCTGAACAAATAAAACAGCGAATGAGGCTGTCACATCAGTTGTTGTGACAGCTCCTTTCGCAGCGGGGCGGCGTTCAGGCGCAACGGGTACGCCGACCATCGAAATGAAGGCCCCTACTTGCCTTTTTGATGATATGAGTCGTATAATCCCGTTTTCGACAGTTAAGAATGAAGAAATCGCCAGAAAGCGCTTGATTTAAGCGCTTTCTGGCGATTTTTCATTGCATAAATTGTTGTATGGAACGCCCTTAATTATAAAATATTTCTAAATTTTTTATTAAGATTCTTTGGCATATAATATTTGTGATCCAGCTGGGATAGAGGGTAAATACTGTTAAGTGCAGTTAGGATTCGGGAACCCTTATATGTCGCTTTATAGAAATAGTCGTCAATGTCGGTGACCTGCATGTTCTGGAGTGTTGCAACTATATCATCTGGCGTGAAATGATATCCGGCCAAGTCGAATTTTTTCTGTAAAAGGCGAAATATGAGCAGAGCGGTATAGCAGACCATGAAATGAGCTATAATCCGCGGTTCTTTGCGATGATACACCGGCCGTGACGAGAAGTTGGTTTTTAACAGTCGGAAACAATCTTCTATCTTATACCGCTGGGCTCTTATCGCAAGAATCTGCTCGACGTCATCTCTTTGTGACTTTGGGGTATCTCTGATATTGATATTGGTTGCAATGGCATAGAAACCGTCGTATTTTTCTTCCTCGGCAATCAGGTCCTTATCCAGATAGAACTGATCCGTGGCTGTTTCGCCAGATTTTCCCAGGGATTGTCTTTTGATAAAGCGGGTTATGTCATGGGGGCCTTTCTTGTATGTCTCAGGATCGATGTTGCTCAGCAGTTTTTTTACACGCTCGATCTGGCGGTTCCTTATAAACCGTTGATATTCCATCATTTTTCTGGAAAAGGTCACGATCAGGGACTGTTTCAGGGTACCTTTTACTTTCTTTTGATATTTTTTCCCATTTTTATAGCTCGCCTCTTCATACAGGCCAAGGTCGATGAGATTGTCCGCCGGAATCACCTTATAAACCTTATCAAGGTATAACGCCCTGTTCTGTTCCGCTTTTTTATCGAATTCCTTCATTTCAGTAAGGGAGGCAGGGTCTCCGTTGGACAGCAGCCGGAAATCGCAGTCGTTAAACACCGCTTCCTGTAATACGGATGAAAGCTTCTTTATGGACTGGGTGACCACGAATGCCCTGCCGCCCATAGAATCCGTGAGATCACGGACGAGAGCTACGTGGAGGATCTTGAAGAAGAGAACAAGGGCCTCCGTGAGCATCACAAAGAAGTGATGGTAAAACTCCGGGAGCAGTCAGAAACCATTGCAGGCCTCATCCGGGAAAAAGAAATCAATCGAAAAAAGCTTTCCGCAGCAGCGGGGCAGATTGGAATAATCACATATAGGGAAGGGAGGTGATGCCAGATGAAGTTCATGCCGCACAGCTATCAAAAATACGCGATTCAGTTCATTACTGAACATAAAGAGTCCCTGATGCTGCTGTCCATGGGCCTCGGCTGAGGAAAGACAGTAATAACACTGCAGGCGATTTATGACCTTATGTTTGACAGCTTTGAAGTCAGTAAGGTCCTGGTCATAGGCCCGCTGCGGGTCTGTTCCTCCGTCTGGCCGGAAGAGCGGCTCAAGTGGGACGGCCTGGACTTCCTAAAAATGTCAGTGGTTTTAGGTAGTAAAGGACAGCGTGAAGCAGCTCTATGGACGCCGGCAGACGTATACATGTCATGACCGGAAGACCATAACAGAGGATATGCACCCTGAATATAGATACTGAGGGAACGAGCTGTTAATATGGAGTCACAGGTTCAAAAGGTTTTGCTCCGTAATCCAGGTAGTTTAGTTTTTTTGTTCCTGCCACTATATCCAGAATCTCCTCTCTGGATAGATGTTCGGTAACGGGATTGCCGATAATGTACAAAGCACTCAGATTCGGCAGGTTAGCCAGGGGAGAGATGTCATCAATCAGATTGTCCTTTATAACCAAACTCTTGAGGTTTTCCATGTTTGTCAAAGGTGTAAGATCGGTGATTTGGTTGTCATCAAGGGCTAAAAAAGTCAGATTCGTTAAATCAGCAAGTGGGGAGATATCACTGATTTGGTTAGCAATCAGGTTCAAATAGGTAAGGTTTGTCAGGCCAGCGAACGGGGTTAGATCGTTGACATGACAGCCGACCAAGGTCAAGCTCGTAAGATTAGTCAGGTTAGTCAGAGGAGAGAAGTCATTAACCTGATCACACATAAGGTTTAAAACCGTCAGATTAGTAAGATTTGATAAAGGAGATATATCACTGATCTGATAGCATCCTAATTCCAAATCCGTAAGGTTAGTCAGGTTAGCAAGAGGAGTAATGTCTGTGATCGGGCTGTTGAGCACTGTCAGATGAGTCAGACTCGTAAAGCTGCCCAACGGTGAGATGTCGGTTATCTTACTAGTGTATATGGTTAACTCTTTTAAATTGGAAAATGCGGATAAGCCTGTAATATCAGTCACATAAGTTCCGTCTTTATTGGACAATGCGAGAGACTTCATTGATAATGCATCTGCCACGGTGATATCCCGGCTTCCTATCCCGAGAGTTTCCTGGATCGCCTTTTTCAATACAGGATCCGGGATTTCAACGATAGCATCTAATGAAACTGTGTCTTCTTCAGCCGGAACAGTAGTAGATACATTCGCGTCTTCTGCTTCATTGGAAGAAGGAGCATGATATACCGGGCGATATACAACAAAAACAAAGAAAAGAGCAGCTAAAAAGACAGCCACAAGAACGATCACTATTTTCATTCCGGACTTCTTTTTATTTTCTCGCCCGTTCTTTTCCGGAGACAAGCTGCTCTGCCCTGAGCTATCTGTCAGCGGTGATATGCTCGACTGCTTTTTTGCATCAAGGCGTCCCTGACTATATCCTTTACCGGATGGGATCTCTTGCAGATCGTCAGGAGCAGGAGAAAGGCTGCCCTGTTTGTTCAGTGATCCCTGTGCGGTTGTTTTTTCGGTGGTGCTGTCTGTCATAGTGGCTCCTTGTTATGATAATAACTCGCAGCAGTATTCTGCTTTGAATCAAAGCGGCAGACACTTCGCGCGTGTGATTGGTCTTGACATATCCATATCATACCATAAAAACTTTGTTAGATGTTTGTCAATGGGGTGGGGGCGGGGTCACTTCTCTACGGTGAAGTCCCCAGGGACCGCCGCCCCCTCACGCGCACTTTTTCGCGAAATTCAAAAGGGGGTTTAATCAGGATGAGCAGGAGGGGTATATTTCGCGCAAGAGTACAAACGGTCAATAGTACCGTTTCGTGAAAAGGTATGGAAAGCGAGGTGATTTCATGACGGATGAGCAGGCACTACAGATCAGAAAGCTCCGTGCCCAGGGTATGGGGTATCGTGCAATCGCAACGACTGTGAATCTGTCACGGGATGCCGTTCGCGCTTATTGCCGGTCAGTTGGGATTGGCGGGTACCGAATCGAGTACGAGATGAACCTGAAAGAACGGATGAATGACGGTAGGGCTTGTTCCTTCTGCGGGGCGGAGCTTATTCAACCGGTAACAGGGAGACGCAGGCGTTTCTGCAGTGATATTTGCAGGAGAAGTTACTGGCGGATGCACCGCGATGAGCTAAAAAAGAAACCAGAAGCGATACGTCATCATTTACACAGCTTGGATCATTCAATGCGGTAGATTTAGCACTTGATTTGTTTACACCCTATTACGTAATTGCAGTTGGTGTAGCTTTTGGAACAGATCCTAAAAACCAATTATTAGGGGATGTTTTAGTATCAAAAGAGTTGGTATTTTATGATAATTTCAACAAAGTCACAGATGGTGAAATAACGCTTAATGCCCACGAAGCATATCGAATAGATAAAGATTTAGGATCACAGCTGCATATTCTTGATTTTCCGTATCCTTCCGTGACAGAGAACCGTTTTAATTGGCATCCTGGGCCTATGCTTACAGGTGGTACGGTATTAAGTGACGCAGATGAGAGAAATCAGCTTGTCGAAGCAGCAGCAAGGATTGGCCAAAAGATAGTGGGCGGGGAGATGGAAGCAAGTGGAATTTATTATGCTTGCCAAAAAATAAAAGGAAGACATATCCCATTCCTGATCATTAAAGGGATATGCGATTGGGGCGCAGAAAAAAATGGGTGGAAAAAAGTTGTCAAAGATTTTCAGAAAGATAATAATCGGGATGTAGATAAAATCAAAGAAAGTGTTCAGGCGTATGCCTGTAACAATGCCTTTGATGCAATGTGCGAGATTTTTTCTGATATGTTTTTTGGCCCGTCTATTGATGATAAGGGCGCCACTTCACTATTGTGATTTGGATTGCAGTATAACATTATGGCAAAACTCAACCCCAGGGGGTGTTGATTGTCAAGGAAATTTGACCCACTTTTACACTGAATTTTGACCCACCCTCATCCTCCCGCAAGGGATTACAGGGTGGGTCATTTTTCGTTGTCAATCCTGTTTTTTACATTGAAAATTGACCCACCTGTTTA
>CACZNZ010000322.1 GCA_902782625.1 uncultured Lachnospiraceae bacterium
CAAACCGGTAGAAGATGCTGCGGATGCCTTAAGGTTTATCATGGGACATCAGCAGGAATTTCAGGTAAAGCAGAGATACGCCGTGATCGGTTTCTCGGCAGGAGGCCATCTGGCGGCTGAACTGGGAACGGCAAATTACGGTTTGGATAAATTTGGTTTGAAGCTTCCCTGCGTTCTGGGATTATGCTATCCGGCGATCGATATGGATCTGTTGCAAAAAACACAGACAGGAAGAGAAATGCTGGAGATCATGGGCGGGAAACCGGACGAATATACCATAACGTATAATATGAATGAACATTATCCGCCTACGCTTATCTGGCAATGCATGGATGATGAAATGTTGGACTTTGGGAACTTCAGGAGTATGAAAGAATCGTTGGAGAAATATCATATTCCTCATAAAGCGATGGCTTTTCGTTCCGGAGGGCACGGAATGATAAGACAACACGACAAAAATGATGAAAACTGGCCTGAAAAGGTCATAGAGTTTATTGATAAATATCTGGAGGGCTGATATATGAGTGGATTAAAAACTCTGCTGAATAGAGAAGGAGAAAATGGCCTTTATCCATTTTTTTGGCAGCGAGGAGACAGCCACGATGTATTGAGAGAATATGTCGACAAGATCCATGAATGCGGTATCTCAGGATTCTGCATCGAATCGAGACCCCATCCGGATTTTACAGGTGAACAGTGGTTTGCGGATCTTGATGTCATTCTTGCGAAAGCCAAGGAACACGGTATGAAAATGTGGATCCTCGACGATTCGCATTTTCCGACAGGCTATGCCAATGGCCTTGTCAAGAAAAAGTATCCGGAATATCTGAAGAAGTATCTTTATTTCCGCAGATATGACATTCAGGGCCCGTTTAAACACGCCAGGATCGATCTTAAGCATCTGGCTGGAAGGATCTGGGACGAGCCCGATCCTTTCTGGAAGGTACTGAATGTTGTTATGGCAAAACGTGTGGTCAACGAAGAGGATGATCCGATCGATGTCAGCACGCTCAGAAACATCACTTCGTTCATGGATCAGGATAGCCGTCTGCTGACTATCGATGTTGACGAAGGACCTTACAGCATTTTTGTTGTATTTGAAACCCGTCAAGGCGGTGAAGCTCTTACGGCTGACTATATCAATCCTCTGGTGAAAGAGGCCACGGAAGTTCTTATCGAAGCCTGTTACCAGCCTCATTATGATCATTTCAGAGATGAATTCGGAAAAACGATACAGGGTTTCTTCTCAGATGAACCGCGCTTCGGCAATGCGAAGGGCTTTGATTGCGGCATCGGAAAAGACATGCCTTTGCCCTGGTGTGATCACCTGGAGGAAGAGCTTGGGTTTGATCCTTTGTATCTTGCTTTGTTATGGGCGAATGGCCAGGGAGCAGAACACGACATCCGTTACCGCTACATGGATGTCATAACAAAGAAGTATAATGAAAACTTTACCAGGGTTCTTGCGGACTGGTGCCACGATCATGGTGTCTGGTATCTCGGCCATAATATCGAGGACAACGGAGCCCACAGTCGTTTAGGCTATGGAACAGGACATTATTTCAGAGGCCAGGAGGATATGGATTTTGCCGGGATCGATGTCATCGGCGGCCAGATCGTTCCGGGCATGAACTATCATCACGATGCTTTCAGTACCGGCGGAAGCAATGGCGAATTCTATCACTATGCTTTAACAAAACTGGCAGCTTCGGCTGCTCATCTCGATCCGAAGAAAAATGGCAGGAGCATGTGTGAAGCCTTTGGGGCATATGGCTGGAATGAGGGCTTGAGGACGATGAAATGGATCGCCGACAGTCTGATAAGCCGCGGAGTCAATCATATCGTTCCACACGCGTTTTCTCCCGGTGAATTTCCGGACTATGACTGTCCTCCGCATTTCTATGCGCACGGCCATAATCCGCAATATCGCTATCTCCATCTGCTGAACGGATACATGAATCGCATCATGTCTTTGCAGAAAGGCGGATTCTATCCTTCCCGTGTCGGTGTCTTTTATCCGGCGGAAGAAGAATGGTCAGGAGCTTGTATGCCGATCGAAAAGCCGTGCCGTGAACTCACGCAAGCTCAGATCTCTTATGATATCGTGACGCTCGACTATCTGAATAAAGCTGTGATCAAGGACGGATCTTATGCCATCAATGATCATCCTTTTGAAGTCCTGCTTATCCCTTATGGAGAGAACATACCCTGCAGTCTGAAAGATAAAGTCAATGAACTTCTGGAAAACAACGTCCGTGTCATCTTCCTGAATTCGTTGCCTGTAAGGACAGTAGCGCCTATTGGAGAATGTGGTCTGCATGCGAATGTGGAGGTCGCAAGTCTGAACGGACTGGTGGATGTTTTAGACGGATACAGCTGTGTCCGGCTTTCTGAAGAAACAAAGGATCTCGTGGCGGGAGAATACTGTCTGGACGACAAGCATCTGTATTTTCTGTTCAACGAAAGTGTTTCAAAGACGATCGATGTGAAGAGCCGCTTTTCTGCGGAAGGCAATCTGTACCGCTACGATCCATGGACTGACAGACTGTATTTTATGAAAAACGGTGATGTCAGGATCCATCTGACACCCTGTGAAATGATGATCTATGTCTTCAGCAAGGAGCAATATGAAGCGGAGGTCTTCGAGAAGGAAGTTCTGCTGGAGGAAACAGAACTGCCGAAAAAATGGAAGGTTTCATTTGCGGATAGCTTTGCATATCCTTCGTTTAAACAGTTGGATACCGACAGGTTGGATTATGTAGACACGCTGAAGGGCATGGAAGACAAATGCGGCACCGTACGTTATGAAACAAAGATCCATGTTTCCGATACAAAAGAGGTGGTCCTTGATCTGGGTAATGCCCATGAGATCGCGGAAGTTTTTGTCAATGGAGTATCCTCGGGTGTCCGCATCTGCAGGCCTTATGAATTCAATCTGAGCGGTTTATTGAAAAACGGCGAAAACGATCTGGCGATCGAAGTGACCAATTCGCTGGGTACACAGGTCCGCGATGCGATATCGCATTATTTGCCGATAGAACCGTTTGGCATAGAAGGGCCTGTAAAAATGGAGATTAAAAAAACATGATCAATAAGAAATTCAGCATCGGAAACAATCAGAAAACTTTTTTTGAGGTATACATATCGGATTATGACAACCGCAGAAAAAAACCCATGGTGATCATATGTCCGGGGGGAGGATTTCTTGACTGCAGTCCCTGTGAAGGGGAACCGGTTGCTTTGTTTTTTCTGAGAAACGGTTTTCAGGCAGGTGTTCTGACCTATACGACTGCTGCAAGCGGCTCTGTCAGTTCCTTTCCGTCCGCATTGAGAGATCTTGCACAGGCGATCGTGATCAGCAGAGAGCACGCAGAAGAATGGCAGATCGACGAAAATCAGATCGTCATCCTTGGTTTTTCAGCCGGCGGAAATCTGTGTGCTTTATATGAGAATTATTGGAAGAGCATTTTAACAGGAGAAATCGGGGGCAGCGATTCCAGAAAACCGAATGCTGCAGTACTGTGCTATCCCCTGACAGACAGCAGACTGAATATAGAAGAGTTTAAGGCTCTTGCGGATGCTGAGGTCAATATGGAACAGGTGACCGGAGAGAAGGCGGAACACCCTATGAGGGAGTTTTTCGACGAAGTCCTGACTGCTCAGTTTGGCACGGTTGACCCGGATAAGGATCTTCTGGATGCTGCAAGTCCCATCCTTCATATCAGCAAGGAGATAACTCCGCCGACATTTGTATGGACGACGTTCAGGGATGGGCTGCTATCACCGATGCACAGCATCTGCTATGCCAAGAGGCTGTACGAAGCAGGGATTGATACTGAACTGCATGTCTACCACAATGGTCCGCATGGCCTTTCGCTTGCCGACTGTTCTTCTGCCAAGAAACAAAAGGAGATCAATGCGCATGTTGCGACATGGGGCACTTTGGCTGTTGAATGGCTGAAAGAGGTGCTTTCTGGAACTGAATAAATACAGATCGGATCTAAAAAATAACATGAAAACCAGCTGTGGGTCTATCGGAAAGGAAGAAAAAAATGGCTTTTAGAAAAGGCTTTTTCTGGGGTGGTGCAATGGCTGCCAATCAGTGTGAAGGAGCTTATGATACAGATGGCAGAGGACTTGCCAATGTAGATGTGATTCCCTGGGGCGAAGACCGATGGGATATTATTGATGGCATAAAAAAAGTCAGCGGTTTTGAAGAAGAACACGTCTATCCGGCAAAGTATGGAATCGATTTCTATCATCGATATAAAGAAGATATAAGGCTTCTTGCGGAAATGGGCTTCACTGTTTTTAGAATGTCTGTTGCCTGGACGAGGATCTTCCCAAAGGGAGATGAAGACAGGCCAAATGAAGCCGGCCTGGATTTCTATGAAAAAGTCTTCAAGGAATGCAGGAAATACGGGATCGAACCTTTAGTAACGATTACTCATTTTGATATTCCGATGCATCTGGTAAATGAATATGGCGGTTGGCGCGATCGCCGTTTGATCACGTTCTATAAGAACCTTACAAGAACACTCTTTACAAGATATAAAGGGCTAGTCAGATATTGGCTGACTTTCAATGAAATCAATGTTCTTTTACATGGACCGTTTCTAGGCGCGGGAATTGCTCTGGACAAAAACGAAGACAGATACAGAGTTCTGTATACAGCCGCTCATCATGAACTGGTGGCAAGTGCCTGGGCAACAAAGATCGCACATGAAATCGATCCTGAGAATAAGATCGGATGTATGTTGAATGCTGGTTCATACTATCCTTATTCATGCAATCCTCGGGATATTCTGCTTGCACAGCAGAAGAACAGAGAAAACTACTTTTTTGTCGATGTTCAATC
>CACZNZ010000323.1 GCA_902782625.1 uncultured Lachnospiraceae bacterium
CCGCCACCGATAGTGATCATGAAATCAGCGCCGCTTGCTTTGTAAGCATCTACACCCTGCTGAACATTTTCAATCGTCGGATTCGGTTTAATATTGGAATATACTTCAAAATCGATTCCGTTTTCTTTTAAAAGATTGGTTACCTTATCGGTAACGCCAAATTTTACCAGATCTGGATCAGAAGCTACGAAAGCTTTCTTAAATCCTTTGGAAGCTACGATTCCAGGAATCTCATTGATAGCACCATGTCCGTGATAGGAAATGCCATTGAGGACAAAACGATTAACAGCCATAATAAATTACCTCCTAAAAATTATAAAATCTTCAACGATTTCTTTCGTTATTATATCCAAAATCTATATACACTGTCAAGATTATTTGAGTTATTTTGATGCTCATTTGATATCTCTATTTATAATAATTATAAACTTTCCCCAATAGCTTCCTGTTTTTCTAGAAACCGATTCAGAAATCTGCTTGCCAGACTTCCCGGGGCAATATATGTCTTTGCTTCTTCAAAGGAAAACCAGCGGCAGTAATCTATCTCATCTCTTGCAATGTGTGAAAGATCTTCTGATTCGACAACACAGGAGAAATTCAGCATCAGCGTATTGCTCGGTGCAAAATATTCGCTTTTTTCAAAATGCAGCCCCGTCACCCGAAGGCCGACTTCTTCCATGACTTCCCGGACAACAGTATCTTCCGCATTTTCTCCTTTGCTTACATATCCTGCTACCAGAATATACTTATCTTTGCCATACTGCTTGATCAACAGCACCTTATCTCTGGCTGGATTTAACACTTCCATGCTCACTGCTGTGGAAAAAACCGGGAAGCGGAAGGTCTTACACTTCTCACAGTACGGGACCATCCCTTCTTTTTCCAGCAGCCGCTCTTTAAGCTTCGTCCCGCATTCCATACAGTAGCGCATCTTGTCTTCTCCTTTAGGAGACAGGATCGCAAGTGCCTTCTCCACCATGCGAAGTTCCTGCGCCAGACCGGCACTTTTTTCCCAAGCTACGCCCTCTCGTTCCAGACGCGCAAGAATCTCTTTCTTCTTGTCTCTTTGCAAAAGCATATAGCTCCTTAAAGTCTCATCCTTAACCTGAAGAAGATACGGCCCGAATAAGTCTTCAAGATCCTGTCTCTCCTGTGAGGAAACTGGAGAAATCTGATCGTGATCCGGTATTGGCCCGGCCTTCATGACGACATAGTATTTCCCGTCTTCAAAAAGAAACCATTCCTGAATAATCCTGTAAGACATCCTGCGAAGAAGCTTTCTTATTTTAAACCATTCCGACTGGGGCGACAGGACAAATTCCTTGCCTGCTGCAAAGAATTCCGGATGATCTGAAAGGATCCGTTCCATAAGGCTTCCACCCATACCGGCAATCAGTACGGTATCCACATCGTCCGGATCAATGCCATCAAGCCCGTCGGTCTGCTTTGTTGCAATCCTGTCGGAAAGACCGACTTCTTTTATATGGTCTTTAGCTCTTTGTAGTGGCCCTTCATGGACATCAGCCGCGATGGCACCGGGACATTTTCCTGATTCCACCAGAACAATCGGGACAAAGCCATGATCTGTTCCGATATCTGCAATACGGTGACCGGGGGAAACTGCCTTGGCCAATGTATCGAGTCTTCTTGATAATTGCATAAATCTTTTCCTCATTCTATCGTAAATTTCTGAATCTCCTTACGCCGCTTCAGCAGATCCTGCCAGCGCTCAATCTCGCTGGTCCGGCTCATCTCTTCTTCCACACTGGCCATTAATACTTTTCTGGTTACATCGGTGACAGCCTTTTTCCAGCTCTCTTCCGCCTGTGGCAGATGCCCGTGAAAGATTGCAGCGGCTTCCTGTTGTTTTTCCACATCGGTAAAGCGGTCAATAATCTGTGCCGGTTTCAATTCTTGCCCAGAGTCGAGTTTTTCGAAAACAATCATTGCCACCGCATGACAGACAGGATCCAGAAAATCATCTGCACTCAGATAAGGTCTGAGTGCATCATATAGCGCAGGGGAATCACAGATCCATGAAAGAAGCAGTATCTGGGGTTGTTTTCTGGCATCTTCTTTCTTCCTGCGTCTTGTCTCCTCTGTCTGAACCGGCCTTCGGTTCTCTTCTCCGGCCTTCTTCAATTCATATTCCATTCCATAACGGTCCACCAGTGACGCCAGATCCTTTTTTTTGATCATAAATCGATTGGAAGCCGCTGTGACATAATTCTCCCGCTCGATCGGTTCCTCGATCTGAGCAAGCTCTCTGGCCGCTGCATGGACAAATTGTGTCCGTCCATCGGGATCTTTCTGGTCAAATTCATCATAAAGGACATCGAGCTCGAACATTCTGCCGACCTTTGCCTCTTCAAGACGTCTGCGGTATCCCTGGACTCCTTCCTGCCTAATGAGTTCATCCGGATCTTTAAATGGTTTCATGGACAGAACTTTTGCGCTAAGTCCTGCCTCTCTGAGAATGGGCAACGCTCTTCTTGCCGCTTTGATTCCGGCTCCATCACTGTCAAAAGACAGGATGACCTCGTCTGTATACCGCCGCAGCATCAACGCCTGGCTGGGTGTAAATGCAGTTCCCAAAGGCGCTACGGCATTGGTAAGTCCGGCCTGGTGCAGTGCGATAACATCCATATACCCTTCGCACAGGATGATTCCCGGCTCTCTTGATCTTCTGGCATATCCAAGCCCGTAGAGATTTCTCCCTTTGTCAAACAAGACAGTCTCTCTGGAATTCAGATATTTCGGCTGACCCTCTCCCATCACCCGACCGCCGAAACCGATCACACGCTGCCTGGCATCCATAATAGGGAACATCACTCTGTTAAAGAACTGATCATAACTCCCTTTTGCCGTATCAATCGTGACAAGAGAAGATTCCTTCATCTGAAGATCCGTATATCCCTTGCCTTTTAAGTACTGATACAGATCGTCCCTGTATATATCCGCATATCCAAGCCCGAAATGTCGGATCATCTCATCGCTAAGCCCTCTCTCTTTCAGGTATGCCATAGCATTCGCACCCCGCTTGCTTTTAAGCAGATAGTGAAAATACACAGCGGCATCCTTGTTCATGGCAAGCAGGACGTCTCTGTCATCTGCTTCTTTTTGCTCTTCCGGACTCATGCTTCGTTCCGGCACCTCTACTCCGGCCCTTTTACCCAGTTCTTTCAGCGCTTCCGTAAAAGTCATTCGATTGTATTCCATAAGAAATGTATAGACATTTCCCCCCTGCCCGCAGCCAAAACAATAATACATCTGACGATCCGGACTCACATGAAATGACGGTGTCTTTTCACCGTGAAACGGACAGAGCCCAAAATAGGAATTCCCCTTTTTCTTCAGAGAAACATAAGAGGATATCACATCCACAATATCATTTTTTTCCCGGATTTCTTCAATGAGTTCTTCCTGATATCTCATAGTCCTCTCCTTGCCTGCGACACATGATCCCACTGCTTGACAGGGGTTACTGCTACAAATATAATGATGATATCATTATAGATTATCAGAAGAATTCTGTCAAAAACCACGAAGAGGAGATGATGTATTGGATTCGGCTTCCATACCACAGATGATCATCCTGATCATCCTGTTGGTTTTGTCCGCTTTTTTTTCATCCGCGGAAACAGCACTTACTACAGTTAACATACACCGGATTCGCGCTTTGGCCGATGAAGGCAATCAGAAAGCAAAGAAGATTCTGGCTCTTAGAGAGAATCCGGAAAAGATGCTCAGTGCCATACTGATTGGGAACAACATTGTCAACCTGACGGCATCTTCTCTGACCACGACGCTGGCGATCCATCTGGCTGGCAGCTTTGGTCTGGGAAAAAGCGCCAGCACTTTTATCGGCATCGCAACCGGTATCCTTACGCTGGTCATCCTGGTCTTCGGCGAGATCACACCAAAGACCATAGCCACAGTACAAAGCGAGAAAATGGCCCTGCGGTATGTCAGCATCATTTCGATACTGACAAACATACTGACACCCGTGATCTTTCTGGTGAATTCTATCAGCAGTGGCCTCTGCAGAATTTTTGGCATTGATATGCAGGCAGGAACGGCCATCACCGAACAGGAACTTCGGACGATCGTCAATGTCAGCCAGGAAGAAGGCGTAATCGAGGAAGAAGAAAAAGCCATGATCAATAACGTGGTGGATTTCGGGGATTCGGTAGCGAAAGATATCATGCTCCCCCGAATCGACATCACATTTGCCAATGTATCGATGACCCTGCCTGAAGTCAATGAGATCTTCGAGGAGTATCAGTATTCCAGACTTCCGGTCTATGAGGAATCCAAGGACAAAGTGATTGGCATCCTCAACATGAAGGATCTGTATTTCTATCAGCAGCATCATGCCAATGAACCTTTTGACATGAGGAAAATGCTTCGGGAACCCTTCTTTACCTACGAATTCCAGAAAACCTCTGTCCTGATGGAGGAGATGCGCAAAAACCAGATTACCTTTGCAATCGTGCTCGACGAGTACGGTTCAACGGCCGGCCTGGTGACATTAGAAGATCTGATCGAGGAAATTATCGGGGATATCCGGGATGAATTCGATAACGAAGAACCTCCTGTAAGGAATATCGGGCCGAATGAATATGAGATCGACGGAGCGACACATCTTGATGATATCAATGATTACCTCGGCACGGATATCGAATCAGATAATTATGATTCCATCGGCGGTTACATGATCGAATTGTGCGACCATCTTCCTGAAGAAGGGGAAACTGTCCGGGAAGGCAATTATCTCTACTCCGTGAAAAAAAGAGAGCAGAATCGAATCACTTTAGTCTATCTTAAAATCGAAGGAAACAATACCATATGATTACGAACAAACAAAAACAACGGGATTTTGAATATGACGGCGATTATCAGGCAAAAAGCCCCTATACCACAACCCAGTGGACCAATCTTTTAGAATCCGGTCAGATTTCTGAAGAGGATCTGGACATCCTGAAAGAGTTCTATGCTTCGTTTAACCATGCGGCCAGTGTACTGCAGATCGCTTTTTCCCGCGGCATCTCCGAGGAGGAGGTCCTTGCCCGGTTAAACGGTCATGAAGAAAAAACAGGAAGCGCAAACGACATGTCTCCCGAAGTGGATTATTCCGGCAATGAATACTGGTGGTATCTGTTTTTCTGGGGCAAATCACTTGACGGTGGTTTGCTGGAGCTCAAACTGATCCCGGAACTGACAGAAGCGATTGGCGCCCTATGGCCGGAACTTGAAGAGAGCTATTATGCATTTATGAGTGATGCAGAACGCAGTCTCCAGATTCGGTATACACAGGAAGATGCCGTCTGGGTGGCCGCCACAGTGCTGATCTATGAAAAATATCACCGTTTCCCGGGAATCTCTACGGATGATCTCTTGCTGATGCAATATGAACTGCAGACAAGAGCCCAGAAAATATACGGGCAGGACGTCAATGCCAATACGATAAGCCAATACTGCAATGCAGATGAACGGGGTCACCGATGTAACTATCTAAGAGATATATATAAATATTACCGGGTCACTTTCCCGGGAGAACTGGATGGAGACAGAGAACGTCCCGATCCTCAGGAATTTGATTACTCCGCTTATGTATACAGTATTTTCGGTTATCTCACCATCGAGAAGCTGGTAGATTTTTTAGAGCACGAATATGCGCATCTTGTCGATGAATCCTATGTGGCACTGGAAGGAGCGAACGGATTTGTCAGGCTTGCTGCCTTTCTCACACGCCACGGAGGAAAAATCCTTTCCCCGCAGGATACTTCCGAGAAAGCCGGGGAACTCCGAATCAGCGGTGCAGACGGCTCGGAGACCTTCCATCTGATCGCAGAGGCATTATTATCAGAATATCCCAATTTCTCTTATGCCTATAAAGATGGTTGGTTTTTGGACATCTCCTCAATGATCAATCCTTCCTTGCAGGATAACCTATATATTGAATCCTATGCACAGA
>CACZNZ010000324.1 GCA_902782625.1 uncultured Lachnospiraceae bacterium
CATTCAGCATACTGCCATATTTCTTAACAGCTGCACCAGACTCAACAATGAACGCTCCCTTGTTATTTACCTGCATACTCTGTTTGATTGTAAG
Source organism: uncultured Lachnospiraceae bacterium (assembly GCA_902782625.1). GTDB lineage: Bacteria > Bacillota > Clostridia > Lachnospirales > Lachnospiraceae > Anaerobutyricum. The sequence continues at coordinate 95 of CACZNZ010000324.1, forward strand.
AGTGACTCCAGGTGCGACGGTTACTGTCGTTTCAGGCGCAACATTCCAGGTATCACCGGATGGTGTAACATCCCCAATGATATCCAGTTTGCGCTCAGCCGGCGTTCCGTCACCAGCAGCAGCCTTGATCGCTTCGTCTATATCCTTATAATAGACAGTATTCTTTGGATTGCCGTCCACGACATCTGCCAGGCTCGCCACATATCCCTCAAATTCCTCTTCTCCCAGGCCGAAGACCTTCATGTCTTCATGGATTTCTATTCTGGTTCCAGGCTGATATGCGTGATCTTCAATCTCCCATGCAACAGGTGCATCATCTCCGCCCGGAAGCTCGATTTCACCTGGCACACAGTATTCGGTAATCTTATGATTACCTGATACAAATTCCGCCTTCAACGGAGCTTGGAATGGTCCGTCCCGTCTGGACAGCAAGAATATTCCTGGATCATTCGGATCATCCAGAATACCCCATACTTTTTCGCCAATCTCCCTGTTCATCGTATGGGCGACCTTCCTGGAGAATTTTACTGTCCTTGCCTCTTCTTCGGCACTATCACTGTCTTCAGGATTCTCGGTGTATTTGAATACATTCGTTCCGTTTGGATCGTTTGCTTCATAAGCCTGCCAGTAATAGTTTGTATTGAAATCGTTCGTGGTAAATGTTCCTTTATGTTCCGCATCAGCAGCTACGATATCCGATGATGCAAGGCCAAAGTCTGCGTGTTCATGACCATCCTCATACCGATTCTTATACAGAGAATTGAAATAGTTTCCTGTCATGGATGCTTCTCTATCCGGCTCGGAAATATTATTGTATATGACACCTGCAGTTCCTGCATACTCAACAGGCAGGTTCGTACTGATCGTAAATACGCTTACCATACAGTTCTTTATCTCACCCAGGTTCTCGTAGGCAAGTCCTCCTGCCAGTCCCTTGTCAGGTGCCGTTACATCACTGTACAGATCAAGTGTTGAATTCAGGATCGATACACCGCTGATGGAGCCATAATTCTTATATGTCAGAAGGCCGCATCCGTCGGAAGGTGCTTCGGCATATACTGTAATCTCGTCGAACACAACATCTTTCACAGATGCTCCCTCATGCAGGGTTCCGAAGATACCACGGAAATTCGTGCGTCTTCCGTCACCGACTCCTGGTTTCTCACCAATTGACAGATTAGATACCGTGTATCCGTTTCCGTCGAAATGTGAGTACATATGATAGACAGGGAGAATAGGTACCCCTTCCATATTGATATTGTTCATCAATATGCCGTCCGGCTGATCATATGGGTTGCCTGATGTTTCAGAATGAAAGGACAACAATCTAATATATGACTGCAGCTGTTTTCCGTTCTCAATATACATGATTTCATGGTCGGCTACTTTTACATCAATATGAGATTTGTCAGCTCCGACGGTGTAGGAGTAGGTGTATTTTTTCCGATTGCCGAAGTCGCCAGGCTCAGGGTTCCTCTGCTTCTCACCATCGATCTCTACATAACTGCTTCTGTCCTCCGGAAGAATCAGACTGAATACGAGTTCTCTGTTCTTCGGTACTGCCAGCGTTTCGCCATCAGCAATCTCATTATTATTACTGTCAACGAGTATCGCTCCTTCACTTCTGAAATTCTTGGTGAACGTAGCATTACAGTATTTATTCGAGCCGAATCTCGCAAGAATATCTACATTTTCCTCTACTGAACTGATTGTAAATGTGCCCTCCTTGAGATCCTGTTTATTCCCGTTCATGGTGATAGAGGTAAGAGTATGCTCCATATCCTCTTCAGATGCTCTAAAGAATACAGATTCTCCATGGTATATCTTAATGTCATTGGCAGCCTGGCTTTCTTTAACATCTCCTTCCAGTTTGTCACCCTGTGCATTGGTAATGACATACTTCAATGATCCGCCGCCTTCAGCAGATATATTCATGGTGTACTCTTTCACAGGTTCTGTCGTCACTTCAACACTCATATTCTCTGTAATATTGCATGTGAATAAAGTGTCTGTTGTTTTTTTCGTCTCTCCGTTGATGATCCAGCCTGAGATACGCTTGCCTCTGTCAGTCACTTTAGCTTTGATATCTACCTGTGAGCCGCTCAGAATGCTCTCGACCTTGTTCCCCTGCATCTTCTGTCCATCGATGGAAATCGTGTACTCGACATCTGAGGCAGTCTTCGCCTCGACCGTATATTTGCCCTTCACCGTCGCCACAGATACATCACAGCGACGGGCATCTTCCGGCAGGGTAAAGGTGCACGCCCGTCTTCCCTGGGACATGGTCTCCTTCACATTCACTGAAACAGGTCCATTCTCATCAGTCACGGACACTTTCCATTCGGCATCAGGAGCAAGCTCCTCACCCGGCTTCGTCCTGACAGTGACTGCCGATCCTTTCGGGACATTCTTCCCTTTTTCGGTTTTGACCAGCTCACCTATATCGTGGAAAGGATCGCCACCGCTATTCACATACAGAACTTCTAACCCATCCGGTACAGTCACATCTATCGTGTCTCTCGCAAACAGTGCGTGGACTGCTGCTGAGCTGTCGGGCATCGTGAATTCCTTCGTGTTGGTGCCATCTTCATTTGCAGTGCCGTCAGAAACGACATTGTTTCCGCCTAACGTAGACAAATGCCACTGGGCAAAATGCCATCCCTCCTCTGGAGTCGCCGTAAATGTAAGCTTCGTTCCGGTGAGGACATTTTCCCCGTTATTGATCTCTGGCGACACTTCAACCTGGCCGCTGCCCTGATTGCCAAATGTAATCCTGTTGCCTTTCGGTTTCATCTCTGCAGAGATCACGACTCTTCCGTCACCGTTCGTATTCTGGCTTCTTACTGTATAAGTGAATTTTTCGGTTCCCGGAGCGTAGGTCTTATTCCCACAGTCATCTACGATCCATTTGCTGATCTCATATCCCGGATTCGGTTCTGCTTTCAGGATGATCTTGGTTCCACCAACATATCCTTCATCGGTAAAGTCCGTCTTGTCATCCGGCGAGATCATCCTGACGTTTCCTGTGCTCTGATCAACCGGTCCTGCAGATACGAGATAATAATTTCCGACTACCATGAATCGGCCGCGCTTGTACGTTGGTGTATAGAACCAGTATGCATCGTCTCCGTCATCCGCTTTTCTCAATTCCAGATATCCGTGATAGGATGCCGGGACAAATTCTCCTTTGTTTTCTTCGGTATGATCCGAATCACAGATTAAGTCTCCACTCTGTTCATAATAACTAAACAGCATGAATTCGGACAGACTCTTCTTTCCTTCATCTGTCTCAATATTCTTCTCTTCCGGATCTATGCCGCCTGTCAGTTCCACATCTTCACTGGTCAGGAATTTGCACAGCTCTCCTGTTCCGGTCGTCTTGTCTTTGACCGTAAGCTCAACCGGAATCTTGCGTGTCTTGATCACGCATGAAGCAACAGCCTCATCCTTTCCTTCCATATATGCCTCGACATATGCTTTCTTCGCCAGCTTCTTATTCAGCGGTACCGTTGCCTTAATCCCTTCCTGACTAAGATCATATGTGGCCACAAGATCGCCCGGTCCAGGGACCTCCCCTTCCGCTAACTGGTAGAACTTAAGCGAGGTAATCTTTTCTGTCAGATCTTTCCTTGTTATTCTGCCTCCTGCTCCGGATTTATAGTCGAAAAGGCCCACTGAATCAAGCACATTTTCATTAAAGTAATATTCCGATTTCATGGACAGGAAGATACACTCATCAATATTGCGTAAATAATGGTACTCTTCCGGATCATTTTGCGGGTAGAAGATTCCGCTGCCACTATAGGAGGCGGTAATCACATATCCTCCATTTACGAAGGACTGCTGTCCCAGATCCTCGATGAGGTCTTCGATACTGTTAATAATAACGTTTCCGCTTTCTTCATCAACCTTGCCTGCTACCCTGAAGGTTCCGTTTGGTCCTGTGATCGAGAATATGACTTCTCCTGTCGGTTTCTCCTTGCTGATCTGACTGGTGTTGGTCAAATTCAAGCTGATTTTCGTATTGGTCCGTGACTGGCCTTTCCCTTCCGAGATCTCTATCTTGCCAAACTTCACAGATCTTAATGAGTATCCTACCGTACAACTGTCCGTGAAAGCAGAGATGTACTGTGGAGAACTCTCGACTTTCCTGATGAGATTCACGCGGCATCTGTATTTTCCGGTATCTTTTTCCGTACAGTTGTAGAAATGCAGTACCTGTTTGTCGCAGCCATCTACATCTTCCCATTTGCGTTTTTTCTCATCATATTTCTGCCACTGATAGCTCATTTCTTTCTGGTAGTTCTCGGGATCCGCCAGATTAACCTTGATACCGTAAGTATTATCAGGATAGATCGTAAGCTCATCGGTTGAAAGTGACAGATCCGGCTTGGTGCCGACATCCGTACGCGCCTCAATTACAGGACTGAAAATACTCTCTCCCGGAAGTTTCGCGGTTCTGACTTTCATCCGGTACTCATACTTGGTATCGGCTGTAAGATCGGTGTCGATAAACGAGTATCCACGTACCACGTGTCCATCTTTGTCTCTTAGGGTATTCCCGTCTTCGTCCTTCATGATCTTATAATCGCTGCCGCCGACTGTCCCGATCAGTTTTTCTCCGCCGCCGATTGGAAAGTCTTCATACCTGTAAATGTCAAATGCCTGCGGATTGCCTTTGTTGTATGTCCAGGTCAAGGCAATCTGCGAATCCGTTGTACGATCAAAGTCCTGTTCGATGGTTTCCGGGAGCTCCGGCGGTGCAGTAACATCGTTTACCATATAAGTTACTACCGGGAATGTGCAACCCTTATCTTTAATATTGTATTTCAAGAGTCTCCAGGAGAAACCGTAGCCATAGCCTTTTGCATCTCTAGGCATGTTTTTAATGGTTCCGGAACAATCCGCTCCTTCAATCGTCGAGTTTGTGTAACCATGCATCTGGGTAAAATCAAAGGCGACGCCAGTTTCAAGCCCTTCAAAGAAAATCCAGAGTTTGTCTTCTCTTCCAAAGCCTACCTCAACACTGCCAAAGCCTCCATCCATATGGTTTTTATATCTGTCACGTGTTTCCTTGGAATAAGAGATTGACTGTGTTATGGATCCGCTTCCGAATGCAGTGCCAGCCCATTTTTCTGCAAAATCGATAGGATGATCGGTATCACGATCAATATGAGACAAGGCCTCAGCAGGAATGTCCTTTTCACTCGTCGGATAAGAAGAAGGATCTCCGGGGACTGATGTCAGATATTTCGTTACATCGGGAAGCTTGTCTGCATAACGCTTCTGGATCTCATTATAGTCTTCCAGCGTAAGTGTCTGTGTCACCGGCTTATGAGGCTTAGTAAGGATCATGGTGTTGGTAAACTCCTCACAGTTGCCATCATCATCCATGGTTACCCCACGTACTTTATAAACATAATTCTCAGTCGGGACAGAGTACATAACAACAGCGTCCTCACCACCTTCAGTGGTGTAGGACATTTCGAAAGTTCTCTCTTTTTCCCAGCCCCAGGTCTCTGCTCTCGCATATCCCGCGCCAATATTTGCTAAGAAATAAGCTTTTGTCGAACCAAGCTTTGTATTGAAAAAAGCTCCAAGTGTACAGTCGAAGGTTTCCTCGTGTCCGTGGGTCGATCCATCGACGGTTCCGTATTCCGTATTGAGATAAACAAGCAGATCGCCTTCATCGTAAGCAACGACATCTTTGAAATACGGTGGTGACGCCAAAACTGCCAAAACCGCCGGATTCTGATACTGAATATTATGCTCACCGGTGTATTCTGCTACCAGACCGTCTTTATCGGTATCAACAACTACCGCAAACAGAGGTGTCGAAAAAGTTATGTTTTGAACTAGTTTGCCCTGATATTCCGAATCTCCATGCACAGGATCCTTTCTTGTGAGTTTTTTATTTTCCAGGAACAGCATAGAAGACGTTCCCCGAACGTCTTCGCTAGGAGAGCCAGGTTCCCAATACGTACTCACACCTACCCTGTTCACCAGGATACAGTCTGATGGGGCACCTGTAAAATTACTGCAGCTTGCTCCAAACTCAAAATAAGATGAAGGCTTGTCATCGTAGGCAATCATTGCCTTGCTGCCCGCAAAAACACAACTGCCTTTATATTTGCCTTCTTTATCTTTGGACGCATCCTCAAGCTCGTCTTCTATCTTGTAATTACCGCTGTCGTAGGAATAAAGTACACTGTCCAGATAAATCTTTGTATCGCTATCATCTCCAAAAATCTTTCCTATCGCCAGATTCGTTTTCATGAGTGGTGCGCTGTAATAGTTTCCGTCCCAGCCATTCGCTGAGTAAAAAGTATCTTTGGACCCGCTGGATTGACCATCGTTAGCATCTCCCCACGTTCCGTCAACAACCTTCATGTTCTGCATAGATTCCAGGGACATTTCCCCTGCATCTTTGTCGTACACATATCTTCCGATCGTTCTCGATACATTATCAGCCTGTTCGCCCTGCAGCTGTCCGGCAAAGAACATGTCCTCGTTTCCATCTGCGTCGATATCCCCAAAAGCGAACGACACTCTGATAAGACTCTGCCCTCCGTAAGAAATAGGCTGTGAATCCCTGAGCATCTGCCCATCATCACGTCCATAAAGAAGAATGGATCGGCTGGGGATGGAACGCTTAATAAGGTTTTGACGCTTCACATCTCCATCCATATAGTCTGTAGCAGAAGCTCCGTACGAAACAATCAGATCACAGATACCGTCATTATCAGCATCACCGGAAGTGAGATCGATGTTATTATAGCAGTTATCTGCAAACCCATATTCTCCGGCTGCAACTTGTGTCTTAATTACTTTTTCACTGGTATTCGGAAGCATGTAATTCCATGAACGCTGCCAGGAAGCTTTATCGAAGGGATCTTTACAGTCTTTTCCGTCAACGAGGTCATAGAACTGAATCGTATTCCTTTCAGAGGAGTCCTTCGCAGGTGCATAGACAGCAATCTCATCGATGGAATCCTTATCATAATCACCTGCTGTAATCTGAATCTGAGACTGTATTTCAAAATTTAATTTAAGTCTTTTATAATGATTATCTGTAAACTCTTTTATCGGAAATGGTTCGGAGCATGTGTTGCTGACAGGATCATACAGACGCATAAATATCGTGTACTTATCACACCAGTTTTCTCCATTATAATCCGTATATACGATTGCA
>CACZNZ010000325.1 GCA_902782625.1 uncultured Lachnospiraceae bacterium
CATCTTCCCAGGAAGCCACTCTATGACCTTCCAGATCATACAGGTAATAGTACTTATAAAGATACGATTCTTCCTCATCTGAATTCTTCATGAACGACTGGAATAAGCCGCTTTCTGAACCGACTTGTAAAAGAGTATTTCCATCAACCAGAAAGTATTTTGACAGTAAATTATCCGAATCAATCGTCTTATCTTCCAATGTCACTTTATCCAAACTGTCTACTTCTTTTATTTTTCTGGTATAAAGCACCTGATGGAATGGGTCCCCATCTTCTGTCAGCTGACAATCCGCAGAAACTTCATTCGTCTCTTCATCTAGTGATATTTTCACTTCATATTCACTCTCATAATCAGGAGTCCAGACATAGACGGATTGGCTTGTTCTCTCTTCAATCTCCGTCTCCTCACCAGTCTCTTCATCTGTTTTTTCTGGTTCTACATATAGACCACCTACCTGCCTATCCGTAACTCTCTCATTTCCATTGCTATCCTGCCATGTACACACGATATAGCTTCCGGTTGCCACATAAAAATGGTCATTAACCCCTTGATAAAAAGTATATCCTTCATCCCCACCGGAAACAGTATACTCAGAATTACCTGTTTCAGGATTCCAATTGTACGTATCAGCCCAGCTGATACGTTTCAGAATATACTGGTTGTTCTCTGTTCCTTCCGCTTTCGCAGGCAGGGAGATCATCCCTAACGCCATCGCAATTGCCAAGAAAAGAGACAAAAGTTTTTTACTTAAAAGTTTTAGTTCATTATTATTCATACTCGCCTCTCTTATAGTTGCCCATGTTTTGCGGCAGGTCATTTTTTCAATATAAAGCATCTCCTGCCTGGTCAGTTTTATCATTCTGTTCAGCCATTATTTCAATCATTGAATTATCCAGTTCCCCTCATACATTTTCTCCTTTCCTGTTCGCATGTGTTTCTTTCCTCCTACATATATCTCAGTTTATTATATTTTCATTTCTTATTCACAAGATGATAATAATAGTATATCCTATTTTTCCACATTACACTAGTGCAAATTGCCGTTGAAACAGCGTTTAATAAGACAAAAAAACCGCAGAAAAAGATTATTATTTGAACAGCAATCTTTTCCTGCGGTCTACTTAACCTATTCTTTATATATTTTAATATTTCGCCACTTCCTGGCGGAGCAGCGCCCTTTTGAGCGCCAGTTCTGCCCTTGCGATATCCATGCCGTCCTTAGAAGTGTCGATCCTGCGCCTTGCGCGGGTCTCGGCTTCTTTTGCACGGTTTAAGTCGATGTCCTGCGGCCATTCCACGGACTCGGCAAGCATCGTGACTTTGTCAGCTTCCACCTCGACAAACCCTGCACTTAAGGCGGCTTTTTTCTCATTTTCCGCCTCTGTGATGATCAGGACGCCGGGAGCAATGATCTGGGTCATGGGGATATGATCTGCGTAGACCCCGACTTCGCCCTCTGTGGTATTGTATTCGACCATCCGGACCTCTCCTTCGTAGAAGATGCCGTCCGGTTTTATGATCTCAAGTCGAAAGAGTTTATCTGCCATGAAATCACCTACTGATTATACTTTGCAACTACATCATCGATGTTTCCTGCATTTAAGAACATACCCTCCGGAATCTCGTCATATTTGCCCGCAAGGATGTCTTTAAATCCCTGGATTGTCTCGGACAGGGGAACATATCTGCCGTTTGTACCTGTAAACTGTTCTGCCACGAAGAACGGCTGGGAAAGAAATCTCTGGACTTTACGGGCTCTGGCTACCAGCAACTTCTCATCTTCGGACAGCTCGTCCATACCGAGAATCGCGATGATATCCTGAAGTTCCTTATAGCGCTGCAGGATCTCCTGCACGCCCCGGGCTACCTGATAGTGCTCTTCTCCTACGATCTGGGGATCAAGGATTCGAGAGGTGGACTCAAGTGGGTCCACGGCCGGATAGATACCCATCTCCACGATAGAACGGGATAATACCGTTGTCGCGTCAAGGTGGGCAAATGTTGTGGCCGGCGCCGGATCGGTCAGGTCATCTGCCGGCACATAAACGGCCTGGACAGAAGTGATCGATCCGTTTTTGGTCGAAGTGATACGCTCCTGCAGGGTTCCCATCTCGGTCTGCAGGGTTGGCTGATATCCTACCGCACTCGGCACACGGCCAAGAAGTGCGGACACCTCGGAACCTGCCTGAGTAAAACGGAAAATATTATCAATGAACAACAGAACGTCCTTTCCGCCTTCATCACGGAAATTTTCCGCGATAGTAAGTCCGGTGAGGCCGACTCTCATACGTGCTCCGGGTGGCTCATTCATCTGTCCGAATACCATGGCCGTCTTTTCGATAACGCCCGATTCACTCATCTCCGTATACAGGTCATTGCCTTCTCTCGTTCTCTCTCCAACACCTGTAAACACGGAATATCCGCCGTGCTCGGTGGCGATGTTACGCATCAGCTCCTGGATCAGTACCGTCTTCCCTACGCCGGCACCTCCGAACAGGCCGATCTTACCACCCTTCTGGTACGGGCAGAGAAGGTCAACAACTTTGATACCTGTCTCGAGGATCTCTGTGTCGGTGGACTGTTCTGCGAAAGTCGGCGCCTTTTTGTGAATCGGTTCTCTTTTCACACCTTCCGGTGCTGGTTTGTTGTCGATCGGTTCTCCCAGCACATTGAAAATGCGCCCCAGCGTAGCCTCGCCTACGGGTACGGAGATCGGGCCGCCGGTGGAGATAACTTCCATGCCTCGGACAAGACCGTCTGTCGGTCCCATGGCGATGCATCTGACGATATCATCTCCCAGATGCTGTGCAACCTCGGCGACCAGAACGGTTCCGTCCTTCCTGGGAATCTCCAGAGCGTCATTGATCTCCGGAAGGTTCCCTCCGGCAAATTTCATATCCAGAACGGCACCGACAACCTGGGTAATCTTCCCTTTATTTTGTGCTGCCATCTTATTCTCCTTATCGTTACGTAATCTTTGCGTCAATTCAGTGCTTCTGCACCTGAAATAATCTCAGTTAACTCTTGTGTGATCGCACCTTGTCTTGCCCTGTTGTAGGCAAGAGATAATGTCGCGATCATCTCTTCGGCGTTGCTTGTCGCCGCATCCATCGCCTGCATGCGGGCCCCGTTCTCACTGGCCACTGCCTCGATGAAAGCACCGTAGATCGTGCTGTTCATGTATTTGGGAATCAGCAGCTCAAGTGCTTCCTCCGGCTCCGGCTCAAAATTCATCGGCGCTTCCGGTCTGCTCTTTTCCTTATCCTGCACGTCATCCGCCTCTCCCACTTCATGATCGATCGGCAGTAATTTCATCAATGTCGGGATATGCACTACCGTATTCTTGAAATTGGTATAGGCCAGCCAAATTTCACTGACTTCCTCTGCCAGGTAGGCGTCAAGGACCATCTTGCCGATTCTCTCGGCATCGGAAAATAATGGTTCATTGATCACATCGGATTCATCGACTTTGACCGTATACCCCCTGTGCGTGAGGCCGTCGATCCCTTTTTTCCCAATGCCGTAAATGACAGCTTCTTCTTTGTCGATGTCGCTGTCTGCGATCATCTTGACAAGATTATTATTGTATCCTCCCGCCAGTCCCCTGTTGGAAGTGATGACAATCAGCGCTTTTTTCTTTGCGCCATTATCTTTGAGATACGGATGTTCTATATTGCCGGACTTTGACAGAATCGATTCCACCGCCGAATAAACCTTCTGAAAATAAGGTTTGGCGTTTTCTGCCCGCATTTTTGCCCTCTGCAGTTTCACGGTGGATACCAGCTTCATGGCCTTAGTAATCTGCTGCGTACTCTGGATACTCTCCCTACGCCGCTTTATATCTCTCATTGATGCCATAAACTTTCACCATCCTTAAAACTGCGATTTACATTCCTCAATCGCTTTCCGGATCAGACTTTCTGTCTCTTCGCTGATGACCTTTTCCTCTCTGATTGCCCGGAAAATTTCCGGATACTTCGTCTCAATGAATTCGTGGAGGCTCCCCTCGAATTCCAGCACACGATCCACCGGAATGTCCAGCAGGTATTTCCTGGTAACCGCAAAGATCGTCACAACCTGTTTTTCCACAGGAAGCGGTTTATACTGCGGCTGTTTTAATATCTCACGGATACGTTCCCCCTGATCAAGACGCTGTCTCGTATCATCATCAAGCTCCGATCCAAACTGTGCAAACGCCGCAAGCTCCCTGTACTGAGCAAGCTCGGTACGCACCGGGCCGGCGATTTTCTTCATCGCAGAGATCTGCGCA